>JAKIZO010000009.1 GCA_022707965.1 Bacteroidota bacterium | reverse complement strand
ATTGCCCCTACGATATTCCCCGAATGTGGATTATTGGCAATGTTTTTGTGAAAAGCTACGGAAGGTGTCTTGGTGTTATGTAGGGGCACGGCAAGCCGTGCCCCTACAACTATAAAAAAACTTCCGAAGGTTCAAAACCTTCGGAAGGTTCAAAGCGTTGGAATATTGAGACAGTTTTTGCTTGAATATATTTACGAGTGTATCTTACTTCACCAGCTTGTGTTTTTTCAGTGCTTTTTGCAGCAGTTTTTTGTTTTCGGGACGCATCCGGATAAGCGGCAGTCTGTAATTTTCTTCAATCATACCCATAAGCACAAGTGCAGCTTTGACGGGAATAGGATTAGTTTCGATAAAGTTCAAAGCGAACAAATCGAGCAAATCATAGTGAATATTCATAGCACTTTCGTAGTCGCCATCAAGAGCCAGATTAACCATTTGCGAGAAAATTTTAGGGGCATAGTTCGAAATAACCGAAACCACACCTTTCCCACCGAACAAAATTGTTGGCACTGCAAGCGAGTCGTCGCCTGCGAGCACGATAAATTTGCCTGGCGAATACTTAATTATCTCGGAAATCTGGTCTAAATCGCCCGATGCTTCTTTGGTAGCGACAATATTTTTGTAGCTTTTTGCGAGTTTGATTTGAGTTTCGGCAGAAATATTGACACCTGCACGCGACGGCACATTGTAGATAATTAGCGGCAAATCGACTTTTTCAGCAATTGCAGCATAATGCTGGAAGAGCCCTTCCTGGCTTGGTTTGTTGTAGTATGGAGCAACAAGCAAGGCTGCATCGGCTCCTACTTCTTTTGCCAGTATGGTCAAATCAATTGTTGCACGAGTATCGTTGCTGCCTGTTCCCGCAATTATTGTTGCGTCTTTGCCAACGTGCTCGACTGCTGCAACAATCAAAGACACCTTTTCTTTTGCTGTCATAGTAGCGGATTCGCCTGTGGAACCGCATACGCAAATATTTTTCACTCCATTTTCCAGCTGAAAATCGAGCAACCGCTTGAACCTGTCGAAATCAATCGTTAAATCGCTTTTGAATGGAGTTACTATTGCCGTTGTTGTGCCAAGTAGGAAATTTTTTTCCATACACTTTCCTTTATTTATTTGCAGGTTGTTTAATTATTTGCTAACTTGTAATTATTAATAATGCTTTGACTTTTGCAAAATAAAACATAAATTTTGAAAATAAAAAGCATTTTTTATGAAAAATAAGCAGAATTTCGACGAACCGAAAAAAGAATACATCAGAAAAAGCAAAACTTTCAGAAAAACACTTCTCAAAGATGCACCAAAAAACGTTGATAATTTCTTGCAAGGACGCGTGATTGAAGTAAAACCCAAATATTACATCGTCGAGCAACTCGAAACAAAAACGCTTTTTTCGTGTTTTGCTGCGGGACGAATTTCTTCGCCGCACAAATTCTCTAATCTCATTGCTTGCGGCGATTACGTCCGCTTCACACTTGACGAAAGTTCCGCTACCGAGCAAAGTGGTCTGATTTTTCAGGTGGAGGAACGCCGGACAAAACTATCCCGCCGCGACCCCGCCAATCCGAACCGCGAGCACGTAATTTCCGCAAATAATTCGCATTTGCTAATCTTTATGTCGATTGACGAACCTTTGATTAATCTGCGTCTTATTGATAGAATTCTTGTTGCTGCCGAACTCGGAAAATTGGAACCCATAATTTGCATAAACAAAATTGATTTAGTCGATTTCGACGAAATTTCTGATATGTTCGATGCTTATAGAGAATTGAAAATCCCGTTTTTCCCTATTTCTGTAGCCGAAGAAATTGGTCTTGCAGAGCTTTATTCATTCATCAAAGACAAGGACACTGTAATTGTTGGAATGAGCGGTGTTGGAAAATCATCTCTAATCAATAATATTTTCGGTTGCGAAGTGCAGCGAATTGCTGATGTGAGCGAATGGAGCGGCAAAGGTCGCCACACTACAAGCATTGTGCGGCGATTCGAAGTGCCTTTCGGTGGGTATTTGACGGACACGCCCGGGCTTCGTGAATTTGCGTTATGGGACGTTTCGAAAGATGAGCTTTGCTTGCTTTTCCCGGACTTTCGGCAATATATTAATGATTGCAAATTTGCTGCTTGCACTCACACTCACGAACCCGGTTGCAGTGTGAAATTGGCTGTCGACAAAAATAAAATTAGCTTTGAAAGATATCAAAGCTACTTGAATATTTACGATACTTTGGATGAGTAGCTGCCCCGCCAGGGCTCGAACCTGGACTTTTCTGATCCAGAGTCAGACGTGTTGCCAATTACACCACAGGGCAATTTCATTACAAAACTAATAATTAATTCTCGAACTTGCAAGCAAAATTTAAATTGAACGCATAATTCTTTTGACAACCCCAAAAATTTCGAACGAGTAGTCTTCGCTTACTTTTATTGGCTCGAAAGCAGGATTGTCCGAATGCAGCCACACCGTGCCATTTTCTTGCACAAAACGCTTCACAAGCAAGTTCCCGTCGATATTTACAACAACAATTTTGTTGTTTGTCGGTTTTTCTGCGGTATCGACAAAAATAATGTCGCCGGGTTCGATTACGCCCGTCATCGAAGCACCATCGACCGAGCAGATAATCAGGTTCTCGCTGGAAATCCCAACAATATCAAGAAGTGTTCGCTTTTCGACAAGTTCGTCGGAAACCACAGGTTGCTTGCGAGCGGCGCCAATTTTCTGAATTAGCTCGTTAATTTCGTCCTTTGTCATCAAATCAATCCGTTTGATGTCTGCAACGAATAGTTCTCTCATACCATATCTCACTGAATTAATTGTCAAAAGAGCGTCTTTCAAAGCAAACGAGACAATACGTTTGTCTCGCAAAGAAGCTGTATCGAAAATCAGGTCGCGGTTTCTGTAAGGCTTCTTTTTGAAATATTCATAAACAGTGCATTTACGAACAAGCAAATAAAGTTCGTAGTTGCTAAGTGCCTCTATTTTTGATTTTTCCTGCTGCAACTTTAAGCACCTTCACTTCCCTTTGTTCATCGAATTCAACCGCTGCCATTTGTTTGATTTCGCTTATGTCTATATTGCGTTCTTTCAGAAGCTTGCGTCTTTGTTTGCCTTGCGAATTATTAGCAAAAATATCGCCGTCGCCGGTAAGCACCCAGGTTGGATTTATCCCTCGCTTGTATAGTTCGATTAGCACTCTTGCCGGCACCGAGGCGCGGGCGTGTTCATAATTTGCAATATTATCGCGAGTTTCGCCAAGCAGGTGTGCAAATTGCTCGGTGCTAAGCTTTTTTCCTTCGTTGAATATGCTTCGCACAATCCGAAGGCGGCGTCCGATATGTTTTAAGTAATCGTTTTCCATCTGGGAAAAATACTAAATTATACACATTTGGACAATTTCTTTTCTGCGCGGCGCTCTTCGATGATTCTTTTCCGCATTCGACGAACGTGCACAAGCGAAACGTTCAAATCTTTTGCGAGTTCGCTTGTGGATTTGTCCCAGTTTTCCTTGATATATCGCTCAACAAACTTGTCAAGATGGGAAATGCGTGGCACATAGAACACACCACCATTGAGATTAAGCAGCATTTTTTGCACAGCATCGAGCCCGCAGTACTCTGCCAGCAAGCATAAGTTTTCTGGTAGTTCATCTAACCGAATTTGTCGGACAACTTCTTCTTTCATACACACCTCCGAAAAGAACAAAGTTCGCAATCAAAAATAAGTAATATTTACATAATTAACAAGTAAATTTTACATAATTTTTAAAAGATGTAAATTATTTTTGGTTTGTCTTGTAATGGCAAGGCTTAGAACCTTCGGAAGGTTTTCCTATGAAGGTAGCACAGACATTCCTGTCTGTGAATTCAAATGTTGAGAAATAGATATATTTCATTCAAGGTTGGTTGAATATTCCCACGCTTAGAACCTTCGGAAGGTTTGGAACCTTCCGAAGGTTTTTTAATATTAACGGTAGCATAGACATTCCTGTCTGTGCAATTTGCATTACAATAAATCGCCATAACCTTCCGAAGGTTTGGAGCCTTAGGAAGGTTTTCATATTTGGTAGCACAGACTTTCCTATCTGTGATATAATTTCTCTTGTAATTTCCCGACCGAAAATTATATAACTATTAATAATTTCTTAACTTATTCGTTATCAAAAATAAAAATGGGAACAATATGTTTGAATATTCTGATAATAGATTTCAAATTAAGCCATCGACAAAAAAACAAATAAAAAGCACATCTTACGATGAGCTACTGGATTATTTGCGCAGTGCGGGCGAAGAAAAATATCGTGCCGACCAAATTCTTCACGAGATATTTATCAATCGGGCAACCGATTTCAAGCAAATGACGCAACTGCCGAAGCATTTGCGAAATATGCTTTCCGATGTTTTCGAAATAACATCAATCGAGTTGGAAGAAAAGAGAGTTTCCGCAGACGGTTCAATTAAATTTCTCTTTTCGCTTGCAGACCGTCAATTTATCGAGGCGGTTTATATGCCCTGGGCAAATGACGATGGCGAAGTGGAACGCTCTACCTTGTGCATTTCCACTATGTCGGGTTGCCCCGTCGGGTGCGCATTTTGTGCGACGGGAACGCTTGGATTTAAGAAAAATCTGACACCATCTGAAATAATAGACCAGATTTTCATAGTCGAACGTGAATTAGGCACCAAAATCAACAACGTAGTGCTAATGGGAATGGGCGAACCGCTGCTTAATTACGATAACGTTGTGCGAGCTATATCTTTGCTTGCCGACGAAAAAACGAAGGTTATAAGCCGCAGAAAAATCACTTTATCGACCTCAGGAATTGCCCCTCGCATTCGTCAGCTTGCCCACAGCCCGTATCCGCCGAAGCTTGCAATTTCGCTCCACGCAACAACCAACGGCACACGAAACAAAATTATGCCAATCGCCCAATCATTCGATTTGTCCTCGCTTATGGATGCGGTTGAATATTATTACCGACAAACGAAAATGAAAATCACGTATGAATATATACCGTTCGATGGAATAAACGACACACTTGAAGATGCCGAACGACTTCGCAAAATCGCTCAAAGAGTGCCATCGCGAGTTAATTTTATTCCATTCAACGATATTTCTTTCACCAAACCGCAGGGAATTTCGCTCGAATTGAAGCCATCGCCACCACAGCGTGTTGCCCAAATTGCAGAATACCTTCGTTCGCACAAAATTGCTGTAATAGTGCGCGATTCATTCGGGCGCGATATCGAAGCCGCTTGCGGTCAGCTTGCACTTTCGCGAGAACAATAAGATGGGGAAATTCGTTCTTTCCTTAATTTTACTGTTTCTACCGCAATTGATTTTTGCTGATTTTGGTCGGCTTGCGTTCATAAGAACTACAAGCGATAGCCTCTACTATGGCGAAATTATCGCTGCACGCGATAGCGTGATTGTGCTATCAAGCACACCATTTGCCGAGGATAGACAAATTTACAGGCAACTCGATAGCCTGATTATTGTTCGCTGCAACGAAATTGACTACGCAAAAATACTTGAACGACCTGCAAGCTTTTCGCAACGCATTAAATTTTCTACATTTGGCGCTCTCATTGGCGGCGGACTGCTTGCCGCTCGATACGAGCAAATTACAGCAACCGATTGGCTCATTTTGCCGCTTTCGGTTGCGCTGGGATACCTATTAGGTGCGTATTTCGATATTTCAAATTATAAGAACGAGGAGATAATTTATCCCGACTGCTCAAACAAATTTTATGCTGTATTTTCCGAGCATTCACGCTACAAAAACGCCGAACCTAAGAGCTTCGCTCGCAAATTGAACCAAATGATAGAGCGGCAAGAGCAATGAATATGTAACGATTTTGCTGCTTTCCCCATTTTCGCTAATTTCTATAATCTTCATATTTTTCAGATAAATAATTTTATAAATCTAAAAAAATTCTTATATTTGTAGTTCATTTTTTCGTAAAACTATAATTTATAATAAATTATCGAGTTTAGGTGATTTATGAAAAGAACGTATCAGCCAAGTCGTCGTAAAAGAGTTAACAAGCACGGATTTCGCGCTCGTATGGCAACGAAAAATGGTCGCAAGGTGCTTGCTCGCCGTCGTGCCAAAGGTCGTTATCGCTTAACTGTTAGCGACGAAAGATAGTACATTGACAACAAGCATAGACATTGGGCGAACGGGCTCACTGTTATGCAAATAAAATTAAGAGGTCGAAAATGCCGTGCAGTCGGCTTGCCACAATCAAAAAACAAAAGCGTTTCCAGGAGGTTTTCGCAAATGGCAAAAAATTTTCGACTTCTAATTTATTTGTAGTAATCGAATGCAACGAAGCAGCGACAGCCACGATTGAATACGCAGTCGTTGCAAGCAAAAAAGTTTCGAAACGGGCAGTTGTCCGAAACCGTGTAAAGCGTTTGCTGAGAGAAGTTCTTCGTCAATATGTTCATTTGCTGCTTGTGGGAAGCGCGCCCGTATCGGCAATAATACTTTTCTGGCGGACACCCGTTGCAAAGCCGTCGCTAATTCGACTGACCGATGTTTTCGCTGAATTTATGATAATTGTCGAAAAATTCCGTAACTCTTGTATCAAAAGGCAAGTTGATGAAGAAAATCCTGATAATATTGATTAAGTTCTACAAGTTTGCTATATCGCCGATTTTCCCGCCGTCCTGCCGTTTCTACCCAACTTGCTCTCAATACGCAATCGATGCAATCGAAAAGCACGGCTCTATTTTCGGAACTTTTCTTGCAATAAAACGCATCCTTCGGTGCAACCCATTTTCGAAAGGCGGGTTCGACCCCGTTCCCGATGTATTATTTAAAAAGAAAATTATTAATTAATTGAAGTAGAATATGGATAGAAATTCATTTATCGGAATGACCTTGATTATGCTGCTGCTTTTTGGCTGGCTCTTCTATATGTCGATTACGGAAGTGCCCCCACCGCCAAAAGACACAACAGCAGACACAACCGCACAACAATTGCCCGAAAAAGCTCGGGATAGCCTTGCACCCGTGAAACCTATTGCCGATACTTTGCAAAACCAGCAACGCTACGGCATTTTCTCGAAATTTGTTTCGAAGGATGAAACTATTTACACCGTTGAGAACGACCTTTTTGTTGCTGAAATTTCCTCACGTGGTGCTGCTTTAAAATCCTGGAAACTAAAAAAATACAAAAAATGGGACAAAACGCCCGTGCAGCTTATCCGCCGCGGCAATGGCGAATTATTTATGAATTTCGTTACTCTTGATGCTAAAAAAATCGACACCCGCGACCTGAATTTCTCGCTTGCCAACCAAAAAGAAACTAATATCAAAATCCAGGGCGACCAATCAGCAAATCTTGTTTTTGAACTTGATTTGGGGAATAATAGCAAAATCAAGAAAGTCATCAAATTCTTCGGCGACAAATATCATATTGAGCAAAACATTACTGTTGCAAATTTAGAAGATGTGCTTCCGACACGTGGCTATAACCTGCTTTGGGAAAAGGGGTTGCCACCACAAGAATACAATAGCGTCGACGAAGCAAGCGACGCTATGGCAATAGTTCAAATGAACGGCGAAGTCGAGGAAGTCAACGCAACCGACACCAAACCAATTGAAAAAAGCTTTACCGGGATAATCGATTACGCAGCAATTAAAACAAAGTATTTTGCAACCTCGATTATGCCGCAGCCGTGGCAAAGTTTCGATGGCACAGTCGATATTTCAGGTTATGCACGCCACCACGCAAATAACGGCATTACCGAAACATATTCGATAAATTTCCGCATTCCATATAAAGGCGGTGAGCAGGTGAACAATTTCAAAGTGTTCATCGGTCCGCTCGAATATAATATTGTTCGTTCGTATGGAATGAATGCGTTAATAAATTTCGGTTGGCGTTTCTTAATTCGCCCGATTGGTGAATACTTTATGCTGCCAATCTTCCAGTTTGTGCACAAATTTGTTCCGAACTACGGAATTGCGATATTAATTTTCTCGTTGATAATTAAGATTTTGTTGCATCCGCTTTCGATTACTCAAATGCGTTCAGCTCAGAAGATGCAGCTGCTTTCGCCCGAAATGGAAAAAATCCGCACAAAATACAAAGACGACCAGCAAGCTCAACAGAAAGAAATAATGAAGCTTTATTCGGAATATGGGATAAATCCTGCGAGCGGGTGCTTGCCGCTGCTGCTGCAAATGCCAATTTTGTTCGCACTTTGGGCGGTGCTGCGTTCGGCAATAGAGCTTCGTCAGGAACCATTTATCTGGTGGATTACAGATTTATCTATGCCCGACAAAATTTTGAGTTTTGGTTTTTCATTCCTTGGAATGAGCCATCTATCGGGCTTGGCATTGCTAATGGGTGCAACTATGTTCATTCAGCAGAAAATGACCATCACAGATCCACGCCAGAAAGCAATGGTGTATATGATGCCGATAATGTTCGTTTTCTTGTTCTCAAACTTCCCATCAGGACTTAATTTATACTATTTCTTCTTTAATTTGCTCTCAATCGCTCAACAAATTTATATAAACAAGTTCTCAAAGAAACGCTTAACGCTCGAAGATTTGAAGAAAATGCCGAAGAAAGAAGGCTGGTTGCAACGCAAAATGCGTGAAGCTCAGGAATTAGCCGAAGCACAGGGGCGCTCGTTCCCAGGTGCAAAGCCACAGCAAGGCAACCGCCCAAATCAAAACCGACCAAGAAAGAAAAAGTAGATGAGATTTTGCAAACGAAGGCTGTCCCGCAAGGACAGCCTTTGTTTTAGGTATTGTTTCGAAAGCGGCTATTTCAAACTTTCGGAAAGCATCGTTGGTAATTCAGACATTCTTGTCTGAAAAAATTAATCAAATATATATTTTGCAATGTTCTTACACATACAGGAATGTCTATGCTACCGATATAGGAAAACCTTCGGAAGGTTCCCGCTCTTCCGAATATTTAAATCCTTGATATTTCGTGACAGCTTTTCAGAAGTCTATTTATGTTTATAAAGGAATTCTAAAATAATTGAAACACTTTTGAAAATAAAGCGTATTTAGAATTAAGAATGCCTCCTATGACAAACTTAGCGTAAAATTTCGGACTGTCCACAATCAGGGATAGTCTTTTTATTTCATCTGCTGCATTGCTTCTTCCATTGTCAATGTAATTCGCAAAATCGAGGATACCTTTGTGATTTTGAACACCTCTTGGAGCGTCTTATTCACATTCGTCAGTATCAAACGCGAATCCTTTAAGTTGTATTCGTAATTCAGCTTTATCAGCTTCCCGATGCTTATCGAACTAAAATACAGCACATCTTTGAAATCCATCACAAGATTTTTGCATCCGTCCGAAAGTGTACTCATTGCAAGATTGAAAAATTCATCTGTTTCGTCCCCACCCACAAATTGTCCGTCCAGCTTCATCAGACAATAATTATCAAATTTTTCAAGTTTTGTTTTCATAAATGAATTTTTTATAATTTTACAAATATTCAATCTCTATGAAGTTTAATTTATAATTTTATTGAGAAAAAAAACTTACTTTTTATGTTAACATTTATTTAATTTTACATTTTAATTTTTGCCGTCGGCTTATGCGTGATAAAATCAAGTCGCTTGCGAGCGATACAGTGATATATGGTGTGTTTCAGGTAATCGGACGGTTTCTTTCATTTCTGCTTACACCGCTGTATACTAATTATCTTACAAAAACTGAACTTGCGGAAATCACCTTTATTTATTCTATTCTTGCGTTTCTGAACATCATTTTCTCGTTCGGGTTGGAATCGTCCTACTTTCGTTTCTATCAGAAGGACAATCCCGAGCTGTGCCGCAAGGTATTTTCGAACGCTATGTTTGTAATTTCGAGCATTGCCGCTTCGTTTGCTTTGATAGTGATACTAACAGCTGACTATTTTGCTTATGATTTGATAGATTTGCCCCGAGCTGCAACAATTGTGAGAATCTCCATACTAATCCCACTATTCGATAGCTTAATCCTAATACCGTATGCTTACTTGCGAATGACGCGTCAAGCAAGGAAATTCGCCCAAACAAGATTGCTATTGATAATTATCGCAGTCGCGAATAATCTGATTTTGGTTGTTTCGTTAGGCTGGGGTGCGATGGGCGTGGTGATTTCGCAGCTTATTGCGTCCTCGCTTGGAATAGCGATTGTTTTCAAAGAAGTTAGGGCAAATTTAGTCAAGTATTTTGATTGGACGCTTATCAAAGATATGTTCAAATTCGGGCTTCCCACTCTTCCTGCGAATTTATCGGCAATGATACTGCAAGTGGCAGACCGCCCATTTCTCAAAGCGCTTGCTTCGACGAACGATTTGGCGATTTATGCTGTCAATTTCCGCCTTGCTATTCCGATGATGATTGTAGTTACTGTTTTCGATTATGCGTGGAAGCCATTTTATCTGAGCCGCTACAACGAAGAAGGTGCAAAGGAACTTTTTGCCCGTGTGTTTACTTACTACGTGCTGTTTTGCTCGGGTGTTTTCCTTGCGACTTCGCTATATATAGAATACCTTGTGCAATTGCCATTCATTGGCGGTCGCTTTATCGAACCGTCCTACTGGACGGGGCTTGCGATTGTGCCTGTAATTCTGCTCGCATTTTTCATAAATGGTAGCCAATCGCATTTTGCAGCGGGGTTTTTAATTACCAAAAACACTCGTTACGTGGGAATTTCCGTCGGACTTGGTGCGGCTGTTAGTTTAATACTTAATTTAATTCTCATTCCGTATATTTCCTACTGGGGTTCGGCTATCGCAATTGTTGCGGGCTATCTTGTAGGGGCATGCAATTTATACATTTACCAGCGTAAAATTTACCCGATTGCTTACGAATGGCGGCGTGTGTGGATAATTATTTTTTCGACTGCTATCGTCTATTTCGTTGCAAAGGTAGCAACTTTGTTCCTCGAAATGAAATGGGCAATTGTTGTGCGAACTCTCTTTCTTGCTTCGTTTGCTGTAATTCTATACTTGCTAAAATTCTTCACACCATCGGAATTGAACCACATTCGCAATCTTTTGAAGTTGAACAAAAAGGCATAAAATATGACTGTCCCTGAGAAAATCACACAGAAGCATTTCAATAAATACTCGCCTTGGTATTTTTCGGGCTTTTCCCTTATGATTATTATTGTGTGGAATATTCCCGACGGCTTCTATTACCTTTACCCGCTGACAATTCTTGCAACGTATTTCCACGAGATGGGGCACGGACTGGCGGCATTGCTGCTTGGCGGCAGCTTTCATTACCTGCTGGTGCATCCTGATGGTTCGGGCGTGGCGGTGCATTCAGGTGTGCAATTTCTTGGCTCAATCGGGCAAGCGATTGTTGCCATTGGCGGACCGCTCGGACCTACATTTGCAGGTATGCTCTTTATTTATGCTTCTGCCTCAGTCAAAGCAACTCAACGGTTGCTTGTCGTTATCGGTGCGTTGATTATTATTACTGTTCTAATTTGGGTTCGCTCTGTTTTTGGGGTGCTGTTCTTGATTGCGGTGGGTGCTTTGCTTATGTATATAGGGATAAAATCGTCCGAACGGGCGAAGCAACTTGTGCTTCAATTGCTGGGTGTTTCTTCAATGCTCAGTTTATACCAGAATATTGGTTATTTTTTCATCGATAAAGTTGAAATAGACGGGAAAATAATGTATTCCGATACGGGTTATTTGCAGGAATATTTATTTCTGCCATACTGGATGTGGGCAATTATTATTCTTGGGATATCTTTGTTTGCATTTTATAAAAGTTTCGCATATTTATACAAAAAAAATAAGGAACAGCAATGAAAAGAGTTGCATTGATTATGGCAGGTGGCGCGGGCGAACGCTTCTGGCCACTTAGCCGACGCAAAAAACCGAAGCAATTGCTCAAATTAGTCTCGACAGACAAAACTATGCTCGAAGAATCGGTCGAGCGAATTTCGCCGCTTATCGATAAGCAAGATGTGTATGTCATCACAAGCGAACTGCTGGCACCGATTATGCGAGATATGCTCAGAGATTTTCCGCCTGAAAACGTTATTCCCGAGCCATACAAACGCAATACTGCGCCATGCCTTGCGCTTGGTGCAGCCGTTCTGCGTGCAAAATATAGAGAAGAACAGGATTTATCGGTTGCTGTGCTTACCGCCGACCAGCATATTTATCCATCGGATGCATTCGTTGCCACAGTGGACGAAGCAATGAAATATGCCGAAAGCGAAGGGAAAATACTCACAATCGGCATTCCGCCAACTCGTCCTGAAACGGGCTATGGCTATATTGAACTCGGGGAAAAAGTCGGCGGCTGGCAGTTGATTTTCGACGTATTGAGTTTTCGCGAAAAGCCGACTATTGAGGCGGCAACTCATTATCTTTCGTCGGGGAACTTTCTCTGGAATAGTGGAATGTTTTTTTACAAACTTTCTACTTTTGTTGGTGAAATGAAGCAATACTTGCCCGAAGTTGGGGACAAAATCGATATTATGGCTGAGAGATTGGCGGGCTCAATAAGCAAGACGGCAATCTCATTTTCAAACGAAATTGGCGAAATTTTTGAGAAATTCCCGAATATTTCGATTGACTACGGACTTATGGAAAAAACGCCAAATGTTGCTGTTGCGCGTGCTTTGTTCAACTGGGACGATGTTGGGGCAATAGATGCGTTGCGGCGGACGCGTTCGGCTGATGCAAGCGGAAATATTGCCGTAGGTCGGGCGTCGCTTCCTGACACAAAAAATTCAATTGTTATCAACGAAAGCGAAAGGGCGGTTGTATCCGTTCTGGGAATGGACGGCGTTGCTGTGGTGGTAACAGACGACGCAGTGCTTGTTTGCCCGGTGGAGAAGGTGCAGCAGGTGCGCAAGAGCGTCGAGGACGTAAAAAACAAGTTCGGCGAAGAATATATTTGATGGCAATGTGCATTGTACAGACGGGTGTAGAAAAAACCTTCGGAAGGTTATAAGCTTGGAAATAAAGAGACAACCTGATAAAAAAAATGTTTATAGTAGTTCAGACATTCCTGTCTGAAAATTTCTTATAGTTTTTATGTAGCGCACTGCAAAGATTTTTGTAGTGAATTGCACAGACAAGAATGTCTGTGCTACCGGTGATAATACCTTCGGAAGGTCGTTGCGGAAAGGGAGGGATTCGAACCCTCGGTACCGTTTCCGGTACACACGCTTTCCAGGCGTGCCAGTTAAGCCACTCCTGCACCTTTCCAAAAATAAGATTACAAAAATAATAAAAATAACTCAATATAAAAAAGATTTTTAAATGTAATTATTTTTTCATAGTTTTGCAACGCTCCCTTAGCTCAGTTTGGCCAGAGCAACTGACTCTTAATCAGTGGGTCGCGGGTTCGAGTCCCGCAGGGAGCACAGACATTCTTGTCTGTTTTTAAAAATACGAGACATAGATTATTTTACTTAGATTTTCTCATAATCATAAGGCTTATAACCTTCCGAAGGTTTGAAACCTTCGGAAGGTTTTCTTATTCCTATCTGTGCAATATTCCACATAAAAATAATAAGAATTTTCAGACAGGAATGTCTGAACTACCAAAGACACCAACCGAAGGTAGTCTTGAAAAAAATTGTAGCAGCGGGAGGAAACGCTTACTTTTTCAGTCGGCTGCGGAGTGCGCTCGGAGTAAGCCCAAGATAGCGAGCGGTTTGGGTTTTGTTGCCGTTGAATTTTGCAAGTGCCTTTTGGACTATTTCGTAATTAAGTTCTTCGAGATTGATATCTTCGTCGGGAAGCACAAAGCTGCCAGGTCGCAGGACGAATTTATCGGTGTCGCCCAGCTGGCTGTATTCTTCAAGAAACGAAATATGATGCGGACGCAGTTCGTAATCATCATAGAGCAGGACAACCCGTTCGATAGCATTTTTCAGTTCTCTTACGTTTCCATACCAGGGGTGTTCCTGCAAAATCTTAGCGGAATGCTTATCGATAAGCCTGAATTTTTTGTTGCGTTCAATTGCGAAATTTGTCAGGAACATTTGAGCCATCGGAGCGATTGCCTCTTTTTGTTGACGCAGCGCAGGTAGCACCAGATGAGCAGCACAAAGTCGGTAATACAAATCAATTCTAAATCGGTTGCTATCGACCATATCTTTCAGATTTTTATTAGTCGAAGCGATAATCCTTACATTGAGCGGAATTTTCTCGACGCCACCGACGCGGTAGAACGCCTTTTCTTCGAGAACGCGAAGCAATTTTGCTTGCAGTTCGTTCGGAATTTCGCCAATTTCATCGAGCAGAAGAGTGCCGCCCTGGGCAATGTCGAGTTTCCCGCGTTTGCCACCGCTTTTGCCGCCCGTAAAGGCACCTTCGTCGTAGCCGAAAAGTTCGCTTTCGAACAAACTTGGAGTGATAGCAGCACAATTAATCGTTACGAACGGTTTTTTGTTGCCTTTTTCGCCATAGTGAATTAAAGAAGCGATAATTTCTTTGCCTGTTCCGCTTTCGCCTTCGATTAGCACGGGCAAATCGTCCTGGCTAAGTTTCAGAGCGGTTTCGACAATTTTCTGCATTTGAGAGGAAAAGACACCGATTTTGCCAATTATGGGATGCTCGTAGCAAGAATAGTGAAGCGATAGATTTTTCTCTTGTTTATCCGGCGATACGTTTTTCGTTTGTTCATTTTCAGCAAGTATTTTGTTGATAATATCGGCAACGTAGCTAATTTCGATAGGTTTCACCAGGTAATCATATGCACCCTGCCGAATTGCTTCGATACAGGTATCTAAATTTGCAAATCCTGTAACAAGAATAACCTTAGTGTTTTTGATATTTTTCGACGATTTAATTTCGCGAAGCAGTTGCATTCCGTTCATTCCCGGCATACGAATGTCGGTTATGACAATTGGAACGCTGTGTTGCTCCAAATATTCGAGAGCATCGAAGCCCGAAGAGAATTCAGAGACAGGAATTGACATAAAATCTCTAACATAAGCGGCAAGCATCTCGCGACTGGTGTCATCATCATCTACTATTACAACGCTACTCATATTGGTCACCTTTGCATATCGGGAAGTTTATAATAAAAGTGGCGCCTCCGTCTTCGTTGTTCATTGGCTGAATGCTGCCTTTGTATTTATCGACGAACATTTTAACAATGGCAAGCCCCACCCCGGTCCCGTCCGCACTCTGTCGCGTTGAAAAGAAGGGGTCGAAAAGCTTCTCTTCCTTTACATCAGGCAGCCCGATACCGTTATCGTAAACTATCATATAAGCGTATCCACCCGTTGATTTTGTCGCAATTCGAATGGTTTTGTTGGGCTTTTCGCAACTGTCCAGAGCATTAACCGAATTAGTGATTAAATTATTCACAATAAGTTCGATATGAATTTTGTTAGCTTTAATTGGCAATCGTTCTTTGGTGAAAGATGTTTCGAAGATAATTTCGTGGGATTGCACCCTCATTTTTGAAAGGTTAATTGCGGACTTTATGCAATCGTTCAAATCAACAATTTCGAGAGTTTCGGTGTTTGAATTAAGCCAGAGCGAACGCATATGCTGAATGATGTCGTCGATGCGAAGGGTTGCTTTAGAAATACCCTGTATCATATTAATTATAGGACTGGGGAGCGGGTTCTTGTTTGCTTTATCCCAGGTGAGAATGCTTTCCGCACCAATTCTGATGGCATTGAGTGGCTGGGAAATTTCGTGAACAATACCACCGGCGACCACGCCAATCGAAGCAAGGCGTGCAGAATTGTGAATTATTTCGAGTGCTTCGCTGCGTGCTTTTGCCGCCTCTATTGTAGCAAGAAGTGCTTGCTCGCGGATACGTTCAGTTTGCTTGCGAGCGCCAATATCAACAATACTTGTAATAATAGATTGCGGATTTCCCATTGTATCGTATATTACCGATGCATTTATTTCAACTTCAATTATTTTGCCGTTAATCGGTCTCGATTCAATCTCAAAATGTCTTATATAACCTTGCTTGATTGTTAGTTTCAAGGCGTCTTTCAATCTTTCATAATCGCTTTCATTTATCAAGTCGAAAACACTTTTGATGGTGCTAAAATCAAAATCAAGTTCAGAAAAATACTTGTAGGCATCATCGTTTGCATACAAGATATTCCCATTTAAATCGAGCACATAAACCGAAATAGGAAGTGTTTGCACAAGACCTTGATAAAGTTCCTTCTGTAATATTAGTTCGCTTGTAGTGTTTTTTATTTCAGTTATGTCTCGTATAATGCTACAAATTAATACACCTTGCGAACTATTGATTAATAACCTTGTTAAATTCACATAGGAAATTTTACCGTCCTTTTTGCGAATAATCAATTCACCTTCTTTTTGTTGATGGGAGGGGTTTGCTTTGAGTTCAAGCAAATTCAGATTGAATTTATCATCATTATTTTTGAAATTCTCATTAAGCACAATTTTGTTAGAAAAATCCCATATTTTTTCGCCCACTATTTCGCTGGAATTATATCCCGTAATATTCTCAACTGCTCGATTTACATCAAGTACGGTCCCCGACTGGTCAATAAGAAAAATTCCGTCGCTAATATTATGAAAGACAAGGCGAAATTTTTCTTCATTTTCGCGTAATTTCCTTTCGCTTTCAATTCTTGCAGAAATATCTCGAAAATATGTAAATAGCAGAATCCGCTTGCGATAAGGAATTGCCGTTAGCGAGACGTCGACAAAAATATTTCTTCCGTCACCGGTAGTATGCACCCAATCGAACCTTTTGTAGCCGTTGTGATATGCCTCTCTAATGTATTCCATAGCCTTGTCCTTCGAGCTTCGATTATCGGGTTGCGTTTCAGGTGAAATATCATAAAGTCTGCGTCCGATTATCTCGCTTTTATCTCTCAAACCAAGTATTTTCAGGGCTGCATCGTTGCAATCAACCCATCTATCGCCATCGATTAGCAAGATTGGGTCGTCCGAGCGTTCGAAAAGCAAGCGGTATTTTTCCTCGCTTTCAGCGAGCGCATCTTGAACAGTCTTGAATTTTGTAATGTCAGTAAGAATACCTTCGACGAACTCGATTTCACCTTTGACGTTGTATATTGCGCGGGCGGATTCAATTGTATGAAGGGTTTTGCCGCTCGGAAGAATAACAGTTGCAGTGAAATCATCTATTAATCCACATTTAGAGACCAATTCAAAGAAATCTTTCCGATTGTAGGAAAGTTCTTTTGCAGCAATAATATTACCTCTTATTTCGAATAAATCTCTAAAGTACTTATTCGCATATACAATCGAACCATCCAAACGCGAACGATAAATCCCCACTGGAATTCGGTTTAGAAGATTGTCAATTTCGGACGTCTCGACTTTAAGTTCCTCTATAAGAGCTGTAAGTTGGTCGCTTGTATCCATAGTTTAAGTCTTCATAATAACCTTTTGATTAAAATATAATGAATAGAAAATTAATAACATAGGAAAAATTTAAGAAAATTAATAAATAAATATTTATTAATAATATTTTCATTGTTAATTTAAAATTAATATGCATTGCACAGACAGGAATGTCTGTGCTACCAGCTATACCACGAATGACCTTTTGGCGGTTGCATCTTTTCTCTGTCCTTGGGAAATTTTAATCCAACCGATGCTAAAACTTCCCGTTCATTTTGTCTTACAATAAAACAAATATCTTCGTTTTTCGTAAATAATTAAGTAAGTAGGAGTTTGAAAATGTCGGAAGATTTTAAAATAGCACACTCAAAGGAGTTGATTTCGGAAGATGCAATAAACGAAATTGCTGCATCTATTGATACTTCTGATGATGCACTGAAATTTATCTTTTTCAGCTCGAATTACAACAAATTTCGTATGCAGAACGCCCTAAAAAGCAAGTTTGGGCGGAACGTTATGGCTTGCTCGACCGCAGGCGAAATTTCACCCAAAGGATTTACGAAATACTCAACAGTTGGTGCATCAATCAGCAGCAAAATTGTAAAATTTAAAAAATACGAAATAAACGACCTGACTAAATTCAACATTAACGATGCGTTTGAAATTCGTCGAGATTTTGATGAGGAGTTCAATTTTAACATAAACGATGTGGATAAATACGCGGGGATTTTGCTGATTGATGGCAAATCTATGCTCGAAGATAAAGTAATAGCATTGCTTTACAAAGTATTTATGCCGTTGAAAATCGTCGGTGGTTCGGCGGGCGACGATTTGCACTTTGTTGAAACAAACGTTTTCAACGATGGCGAGTTGCGTTCTAATGCGGCTTCGTTAGTACTGCTGCGAAGCGAGACGCCTTTCCGCGTGTTCAAAACTCAGTTTTTCAAGCCGATGAGCGATAAAATTGTCATCACCGACGCAAGCCCACGCCAGAGAATTGTCTATGAAATCAACGGCGAGCGTGCCGCTATCGAATATGCCAACATTCTTAATATTCCCGTCGAAGAACTAAACCCATACACCTTTGCCAAGCACCCATTTGTCCTGCAAATTGGCAATAATCTCTACGTTCGCTCTATTGAAAAAATGAATAATGATTATAGTCTATCATTTTTTAGTGCTATCGATGTTGGGCTTGTGCTCAGAGTTGCCGAACCAACCGACATAGTGCAAGATTACAGCAAATTATTCGATAATTTAAAAAATGAACTTGGCGAAAATTACTTTTTAATTGCTTTCGATTGCATTCACCGACGCTATCTTGCCGAACAAGATAAAATTGATAACGAGGTCAATAATTTATTCAGACTTCAAAATGTCGTTGGATTTCATACCTACGGCGAACAATTTATGGGTATGCACACAAACCAAACCCTTACGGGAATTGCCTTCGCTTTGTAAGCACTATTTTATAACTCGTTTTTTTTGATTGAACGCAAATATTCTCTATTTATGTGTGCATACAACACATAAATAGGTGAAATTATGGAAATTGAAAGATTAAAAGGCGAACCTAAAAAAGCATTCGACGAGTTCCAAAAATACTTGCAATTGCCACAGCCACGCAATTTGGAATTGCTCGCAAGCGACGATAAGCATTTGCAACAACTTCGCCGATATTGCGAAAAATGGCAGTGGGAAGAACGCACAAAGGCGTTCGATGGCAAACAACGAGATATTACTGATGCAGAGCAAGAAATTTCGCTCGACGCAATTAATAACAAGTTGATGGTTGAACTTAAAAATTTTTCTTGGATTTTTGCCGATGCTCTTCATTTGATTAGCAGCAAACTATCAAATACAATAAGTAGAAATACTGAAATTGATTTGGACGCTTTTTCCAAACAAATCTCATTAATTTTGAAAAACTTGCAGGATTTTTTAAAAATCAAAGAATTTTTGCAAGAAAATGATAGCCAGGAAATCGATTTAATCGAAAATGTTTTTGAAAACGAAAAAATTAAAGATGCTCTATTTGATTTGAGGAACCTAATATTACAAGAAATCAATCAATGAATTAGATTTGAATGTTGAAAACTTTATATTATATATTTTGATTATTAGAAAAGAAAAATTTAGTTTTAGATTACTAATTAATCTAATTAACAATATTTTGGTGCAAAAATGTCCGAGCTAAAAAATCATCGCAATAGCTACATAATATTGGGAATTGCGCTTGCAATTGGTTTTATTATTTCTGCTTATATTCTTGGTGAAGCATTAAAATCAAGAAACTATAATGGGATATATGTGAAAGGATTGGCAGAAAAGACAATAGTTTCGAATTTAGCAGTTTGGGAACCGCAAGTACAAGCTTGGTCGCCAAATTTAAGCGATGCATACGCAAAAATAAAGCAAAATTCGGATAAATTCTACGAATTCTTGATTTCTAAGGGAATTTCAAAAGACGAAATATCGTTTGCTGGTCTCGATAATACCATTACTTATGAAAAGCAAGGTTTCGAGGACAACTTTGCTCGCAGAACAGGCTATCAGCTTGTGCAGTCGTTCCGTATAGAATCGAAAGATGTGCAAAAAATTTCTCGCATATCGCAAGAAGCATCGGAAGTATTTAGTATGGGCATTGAACTAATTTCCAGCACACCTGATTATTACTATACTGAATTAGAAAAAGAGAAAATTGAACTAATTGGTCTTGCTACCAAAGATGCTCTTCGCCGTGCCGAAGAACTTGCAAAAGTTGCCGGGACGAAAGTTTCGGGGTTGAAAAGTGCTTCGCAGGGTGTATTTCAGGTTACAAACAAGCATTCGATGGAAGTGTCCGACTGGGGGCTCTTCGACACTAAATCAATTGAAAAAACAATTAAGAGCGTCGTTAGCGTTGAATTTTATACAAAATAAAATAGATATGTTTATATAATTTTTGGTTACAAAATGAAGTTTTCAAGAGTTTTTACTCGTGGGGGTGGCAGTCCCTACGAGATGTTCAGCTACACACTTCGGAAGTCCATTCTACGCAATCCCGATGGTTCGGTGGTCTTCGAAATGGAGAATGTAGAAGTGCCTACCCATTGGTCTCAACTTGCAACAGACATATTAGCACAAAAATATTTCCGCAAAACGGGTGTTCCACAATACAATAGCGACGGAAGTCCGGTTCTGGACGAGCACGGCAATCAAGTGCTTGGCAGCGAAAATTCAGTCAAGCAGGTGGTGCATCGCCTGGCGGCAACCTGGAAGCATTGGGGCGAGCAATATAATTATTTCGATACGCCCGAAGATGCAAACATTTTCTACGATGAATTAGTTTATATGCTGCTCAATCAAATGTGTGCCCCGAACTCACCTCAATGGTTCAATACCGGCCTTGCTTATGCTTACGGCATTAAAGGGACACCGCAGGGGCACTACTACGTCGACCCCGAAACAGGCGAAATCACAAAATCGCAGGACGCATACACTCGCCCGCAGCCGCACGCTTGCTTTATTCAATCGGTAGAAGACGACCTGCTCAACGAAGGTGGAATATTCGACCTTGCTATGCGCGAGGCTCGTATTTTCAAATTCGGTAGCGGCACGGGCACAAACTTTTCCTCGCTTCGTGGCGAACGCGAACAACTTTCCGGCGGTGGCTATTCATCGGGGCTTATGAGCTTCCTCAAAATTTTCGACCGCGCCGCGGGTGCTATTAAATCCGGCGGGACTACTCGCCGCGCCGCAAAAATGGTTATTGTGGATATAGACCACCCCGATATTGAAGAATTTATCGATTGGAAAGCACGCGAAGAAGAAAAAGTTGCCGCTCTTGTTGCAGGTTCGCGCGTTGCTAATGTGTTCCTCAATGCTATTCTGGAAGAAGCAGTTCATAACGGAACAGATATAAACAAGAACAAAGCTTTGCGTGTGCTTGTTCAGAAGGCAGTTAACCGTGGAATACCGCTAAACCACATAAACCGCGTACTCGAACTTGTCGACCAGGGCTTTACCTCGCTCGAATTCCCTGTGATGGATACTCACTACGAAGGCGAGGCATACATTACCGTAAGCGGGCAGAACTCAAACAATAGCGTTCGCGTAACAAATGAGTTTATGCGTGCAGTCGAAAATGACGAAATGTGGGAACTCAAATGGCGAACAACTAAAACAGTGAAGAAAACCGTTCGCGCTCGCGATTTATGGAATAGAATTAATCTTGCTGCGTGGAAATCTGCTGACCCAGGATTGCAATTCGACACTACAATCAACGAATGGCACACCTGCCCCGCCTCGGGCAGAATTAATGCGTCGAACCCTTGTAGCGAATATATGTTTTTGGACGACACTGCTTGCAATCTTGCAAGTTTGAACTTGCTGAAATTTTATGATGAACACGACCATATTTTTAAAGTAGATGAATTTCGCCACGCGGTAAGGATTTGGACGGTTGTCCTGGAAATATCGGTTCTGATGGCTCAATTCCCCTCGCGCCGAATTGCAAAATTGAGCTACGATTTTCGAACTCTGGGCTTGGGTTACGCAAATCTTGGTGCTTTGCTGATGGTGCACGGCATACCTTACGATTCGCCCGAAGCACTTGCCTGGACGGGTGCAATTTCGGCAATTATGACAGGGGAAGCCTATGCAACCTCTGCCGAAATGGCAAGCGAATTAGGTGCTTTTCCTGCTTTCGAAGCAAATCGCGAAGATATGCTGCGTGTAATTCGCAATCATCGCCGCGCCGCATACAACGCAATGAGCGCAGAATATGAAAATCTTACTATCAAGCCGATGGGAATTAATCCTCGCTATTGCCCCGAATATTTGCTCAATTCTGCTCGCGAAGTATGGGACGTTGCTTTGCAAAGAGGTGAAAAATACGGTTATCGCAACGCTCAGGTTTCCGTTATTGCACCAACGGGCACTATCGGTTTGCTTATGGATTGCGATACAACCGGAATCGAACCCGATTTCGCTGTCGTCAAATACAAGAAACTTGCGGGCGGCGGCTATTTCAAAATTATAAATCAATCTATCAGAAAAGCGCTGACAAAGCTCGGATACAGCAAAAAGCAAATTGACGAGATTGAAAAATACACTATCGGGCACGGCACTCTTTCCGGTTGCCCGCATATCAACAAGCAATCGCTCAAAGCAAAAGGATTTACGCAAGAGAAAATCGACATCGTCGAAAAGGAACTCGCGAACGTGTTCGATATTCGCTTTGCTTTCAATAAATGGACACTTGGCGAAGATTTCTTGCTGAAACTTGGAATTTCGCAAGAGGAAATGAATTCGCCGAATTTCGATTTGCTGAAACGACTTGGCTACAAAGATGAAGAAATCGAGCAAGCAAACGATTATGTTTGCGGAACAATGATGATAGAGGGTGCTCCACACCTGAAAGAAGAGGATTTACCAATATTTGATACTGCAAACAAGTGCGGCAAACGTGGGCAACGCTTCATCAGCCCGATGGGGCACATCAGGATTATGGCAGCGGCGCAACCGTTCATCTCGGGTGCAATTTCGAAAACGGTAAATTTGCCGTCGAACTCAACTGTTGCGGATATTGGCGATATTTACCTGACTTCGTGGAAGTATATGCTAAAAGCAATTGCCCTATATCGCGACGGCTCGAAACTATCACAGCCACTGAATTCTGCTAATTTTGCCAACATTGATGAAGTGGTTACTCTTGGCGACGAGAACACTCTCGACGAGACCAAAGGACCACGCGAAGTGCAAGAAATCATTGCCGATAGAATTCACTACAAACTTGTTCGCCACAAGCTTCCGAAAAAACGTCGCGGACACATACGCGAAGCGCTTATCGGCGGACACAAAGTGTTCCTTCGCACAGGCGAATACGAGGACGGTTCGCTTGGCGAAATCTTTATCGATATGTATAAGGAAGGTGCGTCTTTCCGTGCATTGATGAATAGTTTCGCTATTCTAACTTCCAAAGCATTGCAATATGGCGTTCCGCTCGAAGACCTTGTCGAGACCTTTACTTTCACTCGTTTCGAGCCGTCTGGTCCGGTCGAGGGACACGAAGCAATTAAATTTGCTACATCAGTCCTTGATTTTGTGTTCCGCTCGCTCGGCTATGATTATCTCAACCGCACGGACTTTGTTCACGTCAAGGCTGTCGACGAAGTGCCCGGCAATGGTAACGGCAAAAACGGTAACGGACACACAACCGACGAACCCGCAACCGACGAGAGATTAGAGGAAAAAGATAAAGCAAACGAAATAAACAACTCAACGCCCGACGAAACCATCAGCAATATTAAGACAAACGAAGATGGCGAACTTGTTCCTGAGGAAGTTGCTGCAAATCCGAAAACAAATGGGGCTGCAACTGCAAGTGCATTGAAAACTTCTGCCGAAGCACGTTCTATGGGATACACTGGCGAATATTGCGTCAATTGCGGTTCTATGAAAGTGAAACGAAACGGCAGCTGCACCGTCTGCGAAGATTGCGGTTCTACAAGTGGCTGCTCGTAATTACGAAGCTTAGAACCTTCGGAAGGTTCTCGCCCTTCCGAAGGTTTATATTAATCAGCGGTAGCACAGACATTCTTGTCTGTGGAAAACGTATCGCCATAAATCGCCATAACCTTCCGAAGGTTTGGAACCTTCGGAAGGTTGTATAATTCAATCATGGGCGTATCGTGATATGCCCCTTCGTAGAACCTTCCTATGGTGCAAAATATTCGTTTTTGAAAAAAACGCTCTACCAATTATCTATCAACTACCTGACCGTTTGGAAGCACCATTGGGTAGTCGGGCAGGATTTGCCCTTTCTCGATTTTTTTCAGTTTGTTTTTGATTAGCACCCGGCGAAGCGGTGCTATGCGTTCAAAGAAAAGTATGCCTTGCAGGTGGTCGTATTCGTGCTGGAAAACGCGAGCAAGAAAACCACTGAACGTCGTTTTATATTCCTTCATATTCAAATCGTTATACTGGACTTCGATTTCGAGCGGGCGTTCGACATCTTCCCACAATTCGGGGACGCTCAGGCAACCTTCCGTCTGGATTTCTGTTTCGTCCGAAACAGCGATAATTTTTGGGTTAATAACGACAATCGGGTTTGGCTTTTCTTCTTTATTCAAGTTAGTATCGATAACGAAAATGGATTTGGTCTCGCCAATTTGATTTGCCGCAAGGCCAACCCCATTGCCCGTATTTATCATTGTGTCGATTAAATTTTCGGCAATCGTTTTAATTTCATCATTGAATTCAACTACATCCTGTGTTTTTTGTTTCATCACAGGGTGGAAGCAATTATATACAGGGACAACCGCCATTTCTCACCACAATTAAATATTTAGAAACGATAAAAATTTGTTTATATTGCTATTATCTGGATAATCATCGTTCAATAATATTTGGAGGGATTAATGAAAAGATTGAGTTTATTAGCAATAATAGTGCTTCTTTTATCGGTTGCCATTGCGTCTTCGGAGGTGCAACGCAAAGAAATAGGTAATCTTGTGATTGAGAACATACCCGAAATACCTGCGAGTTTGCAGGAGCGATTGGAGCAATACCAGAATGTGCGTTCCGCCGCACTTGCCGGCTGGGCAAGCGATAGCAAAGGTGTTTATATTATCACACGATTTTCGGAAACAGCACAGGTGCATTTTGTTTCGCAGCCAGGTGGAGCACGCCGCCAGCTCACATTCTACAAAGAGCCAATCGCGGGCATTGCAGTTCGCCCAACGAAAGAACGCGGCTTCCTTTTCAGCAAAGATATTGGAGGCAACGAACAATATCAGATTTATTACTTTGATGAGGAAAATGGCAGCATTCGGATGCTGAGCAACGGAAAGTCGCGCTACGGCAGCTTCCGCTGGTCGCCCGATGGCAGTAAATTTGCCTATACATCGAACGAACGCAACAACCGCGACTTCGATATTTACATCTACGACTTCAATTCAGGCAAAACAGAAATGGTGTTCGAAGCAAAAGGACAATGGAGTTTCCTCGATTTTTCGCCTGATGGCAAGCAAGCATTGATTTATAATTACATTTCGATAAACGAAAGCACTGTTTTCTTGCTCGATTTGACAACGAAAAAATACGAAAAGCTGGTTGAATACAGCGAAAAAGTTGCAATGGGCGATGCCGAATTTTCCAAAGACGGCAAAGGCGTTTTCTTCCTTTCAAACTATGGAAGTGAGTTCAAGAAACTATTTTACGTCGATTTGAAGACGAAGAAAATCATGCCAATAACGGGTGCAATAGATTGGGATGTGGAAGGAATAACGATTTCGAAAGATGGGGCAAACCTTGCTTTTTCGGTGAATGAAAACGGTTCGAGCAAAGTTTATATAATGAACACCAAGACTTTTAAATATTCCGAACCGAAAAATTTGCCAAAAGGCGAAATTGGCGGGTTCGCCTTCTCGCCGGATAGCAAAAAGTTTGCATTTACAATGAATTCGTCGTTTTCGCCGGGCGATGTGTTTGTTTATTCGCTGAAAGAGCAAAAAGCAGAGCAGTGGACATTCAGCGAAGTTGGCGGACTGAACACGTCTAAATTCATCGAGCCGGTGCTAATTCAATATCCAACGTTCGATACGGTGAACGGCAAGCCGCGAATGATACCTGCGTATTACTACAAACCCAGGGGCAATGGTCCGTTCCCGGTTGTCATTAATTTTCACGGCGGACCCGAGGGGCAGTTCCGTCCGGGCTTTGCCTCCTACTTCCAGTTTCTGCTGAACGAACTTGGGGTTGCAATAATTGCCCCGAATGTGCGAGGAAGCGATGGCTACGGCAAAACGTTTCTTGATTTGGATAATGGATTTTTGCGTGAAAATTCCGTAAAGGACGGCGGTGCTTTGCTTGATTGGATTGCAAAACAGCCCGAGCTCGACGCAAAGCGTATTTGCGTCTATGGTGGTTCGTACGGTGGCTATATGGTGCTTGCAATGATGACGCACTACAACGACCGACTTGCCGCAGGTATTGATGTTGTTGGTATTTCTAATTTTGTAACTTTTCTGGAAAACACAAGCGAATACCGCCGCGACCTTCGCCGTGTGGAATATGGCGACGAGCGTGACCCCGAAATGAGGCAGTTCCTTCAAATGATTTCGCCGCTCAACAATGCTCACAAAATCTCGAAACCCTTATTTGTAATTCAAGGATTGAACGACCCACGAGTGCCCACCTCCGAAGCCGAGCAGATTGTTGAGAAAGTTCGCCAGAACGGCGGTAACGTTTGGTATTTGCTTGCCAGAGACGAAGGGCACGGCTTCCGCAAAAAATCGAACCGTGATTATTACAACTCAGCAATTGCACTATTCTTGAAAGATGTGTTTCGCTTGCATTAATTACCACGCTTAGAACCTTCGGAAGGTTTGGAACCTTCCGAAGGTTTGTATTAATCAGCGGTAGCACAGACATTCTTGTCTGTGAAATGCAGATAGGAAAAAACCAAATTATTCAGACAGGAATGTCTGAACTACCAACGACGCCAAATGAAGGTTTTTCGATTTTTTTTAAAATTGAAAAGCGTTATTGAACAGCAATTTTCATATTCCAATCAAATATTTAAAATTTATTAGAAATTATAAGTAACAAAAGTGTTTTTTTATGTGTATATACATTACTGAATGATTATATTTTAAAAATTTTTGGTGTTTTATGAGGAAATTTTTAATTACTGTTTTAATTGGACTGTTCTTTCTGCAAGGCAATGCGTTTTCGGCGGACAAATCTCAAATAAAAGAGAACCTGAAACATTTGAGCAAAGAAGATTTTCGCAATTTTTTCTCAGCTCACAAAAAATATAAGGTATTGGACGAAGGCGTTAAATCTATTGTTCGCAAAAGCCAACAATTCAGCAGTTCGAAGGACAACATAACAACACAGAAAAGCGTTCAGATGGATTTGCCTGCCGAGCGATATTTCCCGGCTGAGTTCGAGGAAGTGCAGGCAATTTTGATTGGCTGGCCTTACTACTCATTCGACAAAGAGATGAAAATACAGTATCCGCTCGAACAACTTTTCGAAGGCAAGGCTCTATATTACGACTACTTAAAGTAAGAGTATAAACTAATAGATGTTATAAATATTCCCGATGTTTTCGATGATAGCGAATATGCGTTTGTATACGCAACGCTTGCCGATGCAATTCAGAAAGAAGCGCAGGTGTGGATAAACGTTTGGGATGCAGAGGACACCACCGACATACTCGAATACACAGCAAAAGTAGGCAAACCGCTTTACAATTACCGATTTTTTGTAAATCAAGGGAATTCCTTCTGGTATCGTGATTGCGGACCAGTAGCGTTCTATTATGGCGACCAGGATAGCATTGCATTTTTAGATTTCGAATATTATGGCGGGCGTCCGCTCGATGACGAAATTCCTGTGAAAATTGGCAAAGAGTTCGGAATACCTGTTTATTCCACTACAATTGAATTCGAAGGCGGTAATATCCTGGTAGATGGCGACGGCACTTTGTTCACAACCAACGCAATAGCCGATGCAAACGCTGACGGCGAGGGACGTCTTTACCTTGACGAAACAAGTCCGCTCGGGTTTAATGTTGAGGAAAAACCTGTGCTTACTCTTTCGCAGGTGCGTGATAGCTTAGTTTATTTGATGTACCTGAAAAAAATTAAAATTCTCAATAGACTTCAATATGACGGCGGAACGGGGCATATTGATTTATATGCCGATTTCTACGACGAAAATACTTTTGTCTTCACAAAATATCCGAATGAACTTTCCTCGTTCTTCGATGCAAAGCTGTCATCGAAAAACGTTGACACTTTGCTTTCGCTTTCTTCGAGAAATGGGAAGAAATATTTGAGCCGCTACATTCCTCTTCCACGAAAAGATGATGGCACCTGGTACAAAAGTTCAAAAGAATACGAAAATTACACCAGGACTTATTCTAACCATCTGTTTGTAAACAAGACGATTATTCAACCCGTGTTCTATACCGAAGGTGCTGGCGGCAGCAAAACTGACTACGAAGAAGCAATGACAGCACTGAAAAACGCTTACCCAGGATATAATATTGTTCCAATTGACGTTCGTTCGTTTGATGGTTCGGGCGGTGCTATTCACTGCATAACAAAGCAAATTCCCGCTGAAAATCCATTACGAATTTTCCACTATCCCGTCTCCGCAGCAGACCTGTTTGAGGACGGCTTCCGGGTAGATGCCGAAATTACCAACAGAAGCGGAATTAAAAACGCAAGCGTCTATTGGAAACGCACTTATGACGAAAACTGGAACGTAGTTTCTTTGCAGAAGGGCGATGACAACAAATTCGCAGGTTTTATTCCAAATTCGGCACTGAACGAAGGCGACACTGTTGAATACTACATCTATGCCGAAGCGAACAACGGCAAGACCATAACCAAGCCTATTGTTGCCCCCGAAGGCAATTATAAATTCGTCGTAAATTACGTTTCGGTACGTGATAATTTTGTTAGCAATGATGAAATAAGCGAGGTGTTCCCTAATCCCGCAAGTGAATTTGCTTCTATCGAGTTCAGAAACGTAAAATCAGGCAAAGCAAAGATTAGCATAATCAATTCAACAGGTATTCAAGTATATTCAAATACGGTTGATTTGCTTTCGCAGTATGATGTAATTACAAT
Organism: Bacteroidota bacterium; assembly: GCA_022707965.1. GTDB lineage: Bacteria > Bacteroidota > Ignavibacteria > Kapaibacteriales > UBA2268 > JAKIZO01. The sequence continues at coordinate 31,062 of JAKIZO010000009.1, read as the reverse complement.
CAACACATCAAAATTGCCCGTCGGACTGTATTATGTGAACATTTCGTTCGACGAAGGCAGCTCAATTATGCGAAAAATGAGCGTAGTAAGGTAGTTCGGTCGTCACGAAATTACCACGTTTAGAACCTTCGGAAGGTTTTGGAACCTTCCGAAGGTTTATATTAATCAGCGGTAGCACAGACATTCTTGTCTGTGCGATGCACCGGCGTGGAATGTATTTTTAATCATGTTGTAGGGGCACGGCATGCCGTGCCCCTACATAACACCATAACACCTTCCGTAGCTTTTCACAAAAACATTGCCAATAATCCACATTCGGGGAATATCGTAGGGGCAATTCATGAATTGCCCCTACATAGAACCTTTGGACATTACCATATTGGTAGCACAGACGTTCTTGTCTGTGGAAAACGCATCGCCATAAATTGCCAGAACCTTCCGAAGGTTTCAAACCTTCGGAAGGTTTTCCTATTCTTGTCTGTGTAATTCATACTTAAACTACGGTTGTTCGGACGTCGAATTCGGGTGGGTCCTGGATGGTTTTTTTCACGGCGCAATGGTTTGCGGCTGCAATTAGAGCGGGCAGGTATTTATCGGGAAAAGATGACGGCACGCGTATGTCGAGTGTGATTTTCCCAACCTTGCGATTGACGAAATCGTATTCGATATCCTGAATAATCTCTATTCCTTCGGCAGATAGCCCACGACTATCGCAAAATCCTTTAACATAAATTCCCGCACAAGTCCCGAGCGACGCAAGGAATAAATCGTATGGTGCGGGTGCGCTTCCATCGCCACCACCTTCGATTGGCTGGTCTGTCTGAACAGTGAAACCGTTGAATTCTGCATAAACTTTCTTGTTTCCTGCAAAATAAATTCTCATTTTAAAACCTCTTTTTAAAAACAATATTCCATCTCGTTCATATAGTCGTTTGTTATGAAAATATATTTTATCATAAATTACAATTGAGTAATTTACAATAATTTTAATGCAAAAAACTCTTAATGTATTATTTCAAAAAATTCTTGTGAGCATATTATGATAGAACTAAATCAACATTCAGAACGCACAACTTGCATACTTTGCGGTGAAGAATTGCACCAGATAGATAAATTAGAAGACCGAATTTGCGATTTTTGCGGGCAGGTGAAAACGATACCCGTTGTTTGCGATAATTCTCATTGCATTTGCTCGGAGTGTATGGAGAAAACGCCCGAAGAATTCGTAATTGATAGATGCCTGAAATATAAAGGGATTAGCCCTATTGAACTTGCGGTGGAAATTATGAATTCGCCCGTTATTCGTATGCACGGTGCCGAACACCATCTGATAGTGCCAGCGGTGCTTACAACTTGCCTGCATAATTACCATAAATCGGAAGAAAGCCTGAACGCAAAGCTAAATGCTATCGAGCGTCGTGCGAAGGAAGAAACGCCGCGCGTCTGCTCGTTCGATATAAACACTTGCGGTGCGGCTATCGGGCTGGGTGTGTTTCTGAGCACTTATCTTAACCGTGAACTTGTCGACGAGGACGAATGGACGCTTTCCAACCAAATTACCGCCCAGGCTCTGAAAAAAATTGCCGAAGCAGGCGCGCCTCGCTGCTGCAAACGCGACACTTATCTTTCGATACAATCAGCAATTGAGTTCTTGAAAGAACACTTTGCAGTAGAATTGCCTTACGCCGAGGCTAAATGCACTTTCTCGCTACGCAATCGCACTTGCAAGCACGAAGAATGCCAATTTTACAATTTGAGTAATTCGATGGTGTAATGATTATTTCCGAATTTACCGATAAATAGTTCCCATAATGCAATTTTAATCTAAAAATAGTGTCATAATCACTGTTCATAAATAATATTGAGGAAAAAATGAAAATTACAGTCATTGGTGCGGGCAATGTCGGTGCAACAGTTGCACAACTACTTGCAAATCAAGAACTTGCCAATGAGATTTATCTTGTTGACGTTCTCGAAGGAATTCCGCAGGGCAAAGGGCTCGATATGTATCAATCGATGCCAATTCTTTCGAGCGATAGCAAGATTTTCGGCACAAACAGTTACGAGGAAACTGCAAATTCAGACCTTGTGATAATCACTGCGGGGCTTGCACGCAAGCCAGGAATGAGCCGCGAGGACTTGCTTGCGAAAAATGCTGAAATTGTTAGCACCTGTACAAAAAATGCTTTCGAGAAATCGCCAAACGCAATTTTCATCATCGTTTCTAACCCGCTTGATGTAATGACATACCTTGCTTTGAAAGTTACGGGCTTGCCAAAGCATAAAGTTATCGGAATGGCGGGAATACTCGACACGGCTCGCTACCGCGCTTTTCTTTCGATGGAGCTCGGAGTTTCGATGCAGGATATTCAGGCGCTTGTTTTGGGTGGGCACGGCGACACAATGGTGCCGCTGAAACGCTTCACTACTGTTTCGGGCATACCTATTACCGATTTGATTGATGATGAGAAATTAGATGCGATTATCAAGCGAACTGCTGCGGGCGGTGCCGAAATAGTTGGTTACTTGAAAACAGGCAGTGCTTATTATGCACCTGCTTCGGCAACTGTTCAGATGGTCGAAGCAATCGTCAAAGACCAGAAGCGAGTTTTGCCTTGCTCTGTTCTGCTCGAAGGCGAATATGGAATTGAGGACACTGTTGTGGGCGTTCCCGTAGTGCTTGGCAAAAACGGCCTGGAGAAAATCATCGAATTGAAACTGAACGACGAAGAAAAAGCAATGCTCAAAAAATCATCAGATTTTGTACACAAGAACATTGTTGAATGTATGGAAATGATGGGAATAAAGTAGAAAGAAAGATAATAATATTGATAGGGGCATATTTTGCCCCTTTTTTATTTTATAATGAAAAAAAATAATAATATTGCATAAATGAAAATATAATGATAATTTGTTAATTATTATTAATTATTAATTAACAATTGAATTAGGATTAATATGAAAAAATTCAGTTTTACGCAATTATAGATATTATTGGTTTCAACTTACAGTTTGTTTGCTTCCGATACAATTGTTGTTCGGACAATCGATTACAACAAACCAAAATATGGTTGGTTCGAATTTCCCGATGCAAACGAAACATTTGAAAAGATATTGATGAACTATACAATAAAATGTCCTTGCGGGGAATGGGATTATATCGCTAACGTATATGTAAAACAATTCTATTTGCCAAGCTTTAGAGTTGATGGATTAGTAGTAGATAGTTTGGTATTCAGGAATGATACTTCTTGGAGCTACCTTGTAACAGGCGAGGAGGGAAATTACACGATTGATTCCATACCGATTAAACCACTTGAAATAAAGTATTATGAAACTGACGGTGAAAGCACAATTATCAAGCAAACTAAATATGTTTGGTTGCCATATTACAGATACTTTGTAAACGTTAATGGTAATATTGATTCAGTTTTTGTTGGAGGCGATGATACAATATATTTGCAGAAGCAGCGAGTATTTTACAAGGACGAAATTACATTAGCAGAAACATTCGAGATAATGCGATTTATCACACCCTACGGGATAGGATTAAATGTAGGTGAAGATGGTTTCTCTTGGGTAATTGACGCAAGCGATTTTCTTCCACTACTTACAGGCAAAGTTTACATTGATGCACCAAATCAACAGCAAGAAATAAATATTACATTTGATTTCATCAAAGGCGTCCCCGAGCGAAATATCAAAAGATTAGAAAGAATTTGGGTATATCCATATTTGGTTTATAATAAGGATACAGAAGAAAAGCTTTCTGCTCGTGAAATTTCTCTTATGCCCGAAGAAAAAATGGTCAGGCTAAAAGTTATACAGACCGGACACGGATTTGGTGGCAACGAAGATAATTGTTGTGAATTCTGCCGCAAGAATGCTTTTGTCAAAGTAAATGATGAGGTTAAATATACTCGTGAAGTTTGGAGAGAATGTTCAAATAATGCACTATTCCCACAAGGTGGCACCTGGCTGCTTGACAGAACTAACTGGTGTCCGGGCGCTGTTGTGTATCCATTCGATTTTGAAATTACACCACATATTTCGAACAGCACTTTTAAATTAGATTATGATATGGAATTTTACAACAAGCCGTATCAAAGCGGTAGCAATACAGTCGGATATTGGGTAATTACTTCATATCTGGTTGTTTACGATAGTTTGAACTTCAAACTTGATGCTGAAATTGCTGATATTGTTCGTCCAAGTAAAAAAGACATATATTTGAGATATAATCCATCTGCAACAAGTCCAATAATAATAGTTCGCAATCGTGGGTCTGAAACAATTAGCAAAATAGAATTTGAATATGGTATTGAAGGCTCAAAGGTTTATACTTACACCTGGGAAGGGAGCATTAATTCACTTGAATCTGCTGAAATTGCTTTACCACCCGTTGATTATACAGATTGGGCATCGTCATCCAAAAAATTTGTAGCTAAAATTATGAAAGTTAATGATGTAGTTGATGAATATACTTACAATAATATTTCTGTTTCCGAATACAATCTTCCATCATCGTATTATCAAAATTTATCTATCAATTTATTGACTAACAACTTCAATGTTTTGTTTTCTAATTACAATGGTTATAAACCTTATAAGTTACGACTATTAAGTGCTGATGGGAAAGAAGTATTTTCGAGAAATGATTATCAGCCAAGCACACAGTATAGCGATACTATTAATTTAGAAAATGGAGGATATGAACTAATATTTGAAAATTCTCTCAATTGTGGTCTGGGCTTCTGGTATTATCAATACTATTATCAACTGAATAATGGGAATTTAAATATTAAAAGCGATGATATTTTGTTGTATCAATTTCCAGTGGATTTTGGTAGCGAAATTCGTCATAGCTTTATCGTTGATTACCAACCTACTGCACTATTTGCACCAGATTCATTGCACTTTGGAAATGTATTGGTTGGAAATAGTAAAACTTTTTCGATGATTGTAAAGCCTGCAAACAATAAAGGAATTGCTTTAGCAAATCCTCAAATATTAATGGGGGCAACCAAGGGGCTGAAAATTGAAAAAATAACTCCTGAACTCAATCAAAATGGTGAAGCAGTTCTGAACGAAGGTGATTCGCTGATAATAGATATTTCGTTCACTCCAAATAAAGCTGGGAAAGTGTCAAGTTCGCTTACCTTCAGTACAAACGACAGGAAAAAAGGCACCATCAGCATTCCAATATTAGGCTATGGTGTTAATCCTGACGATGTTAGTTCATCACTTGAACAAAATGATTTTGATATCTATTTCGATAAATCCTCAAACTCAATTCTGCTTAATATCAGGAATGGATTTTTTCATATCCAAAGTGTTGAAATTTACTCTCTATTGGGCGACTTGTTGCATTATTCAGGCGAAATATTAGCCGATAACAAAGTTGAATTATTGAGATGCGGAATTAATATAGCGAACGGCGTCTATATAGTTAAGATTACAAGCAAAGAAGGGATAATTGCGAAACCGGTCATCGTAGTATCAAGATAAAAAATTCGCACTTTTTCGTGCTTACCAAATAGCCTTCCGAAGGTTTTCCTAAAAAATTGTCTATAAACCACAGTTGTAGGGGCACGGCATGCCACGCCCCTACGAGGAACCTTCGGAAGGTTTTCTTATTATTGTCTGTGAATGCACAACACGAAAATTTTGATACAGGAAAGTCTGAACTACAATTTAATTTTTAATCGGCTTTTATCGAAATTACCACGTTTAGAACCTTCGGAAGGTTAAATATATTTTCGTAGGTTTAATATAAATTCAGCTTTACTTTTCCTTTTTTCTCACCCTTTCTAATGTTTTTTCGTTGCGAAGTTCGCGTAGGGCGTCGCGGGCAATCCACCGAGCAGATGGTGAATTCGGGTGAAATAGCAAAATCCTTTCTGCTGCTGCTTGAGCTTTGCTGTTTAGTTCGAGGTTGCGTTTGCCGATTTGACGCAAAGCCCAATTTACCGCCTTTTTGACAAAATTGCGTTCATCAGTGGAATAACGTACTATTAATTCCAGCGATTTTTCGAATGGTTCGTTGTTTTTCTCTTTGTAGTGCAAGCACAATGCAGCAATGGTTGCAAACGCTGCACGCCGAACAAACTCTTGCTCGTAGTCTGCCCATTCGAATACTTTTTGCCAGGCATACGGGGTCTTGCAATATAGTTTCAATGCAGCCTGGTCGCAAATGTCCCAAGAATTAAAATCGCGCGTCCATTTGTCCATCACTTCGGGTGTGATTTTCTTCGGGTCGGCAATTAATATTGCCAGAATTCGAGATTCATTATATCCCGTTTCCCATAATTCGAGAGCAAGCTCGTAGTTTTTCTTGATTTTGCGGGCAATTGGTTCGAGCGTTTTCATAGAAATTCCGAAAGCTCTATCGGTGTTGATACCGAAGCGTGCCATTCCTGCTTTGTTTTCAGGATTTTCAAGCGAACGAAGAAGTTCGATAATTTCTTGTGCGTTCATACAAAAATTATAATTGTGTAAAAATGATTATTTTAATATACAACTTTTCGTATTTTTGGATAGATTATTTTTGGTGTATTATGCAATATATTGTTTTCGATATTGAGACTTCGCCACTTCCGTTCGATAGTTTTTCAGAGAGCCAGCAGGAGTACCTTCTTCGCTATGCAAAAGACGACGAGGAAGTGGAACGAAAAAAAGCAGAAATGGGTCTTTCGCCGCTTACTGCTCAGGTCGTCTGCATTGGAATGGCACGAATTTCTTGGGATAATTCTTCGGGAAAATACAAATCTGAGAGCAAAATTGTTCTGTGTTCGTCGCCTACTGATGAAGAAACTATCCAAAGCGATGAAATGAACTTGTTTGAAAAATCGAAAGGTCGCAAATACAAAGTGTACAAACAAGAAAACACTAATTATTATCTTTCCGACGAAAAATGGGTAATAAACGAATTTTGGAGTAAGTTAGCAAAATACCCAGATGCTACATTAATTTCATTTAACGGTAGGAATTTCGACGCCCCGTTTTTGATGTTGCGGTCGGCATTGCTTGGAGTGCGTCCCAGCCGCAACCTGATGGAGGGAACCCGCTTCAATTACTCTCGGCACGTGGATTTGCTCGACGAACTCACCTTCTACAATGGTTCGTCCTACGGAGCAACCCGCCGATTTAACTTCGATTTCTATGCTCGTGCCTTCGGGCTTACCTCGCCGAAAGCAGAAGGAATAGACGGCTCGAAAGTTTCCGAATATTTCCATAGCGGAAAAATCTATTCGATTGCGAAATATTGTATGCGAGATGTCGCCGCTACTTTCGAACTATTCAAAATCTGGAACAAATATTTAAATTTTGGTAAAAATGGATAAACGAAAAGCGTATTTTGCAACCCTTTCGGGGGTTATGCTGGGGCTTGCTTTTCCGCCTATGCCTTTGTTTTTGCTTGCGTTTGTAGCATTTGTTCCTTTGCTATGGATGCTCGGAGAAAGCGACCAGATAAAGCACAAATATTTCTACGTATATATAACTTTCTTTTTCTATCATACGATTGCAAATTGGTGGATAGCAAGTTTTCAGCAGGAAACTGACCCGTTTTTGCTTGGCAGTGGGATTGCCTTATGTTTTATTCACCCGCTGTTTTTTTTAGTTCCGTTCTGGTTTTATTTCAAAATTCAGAAAAAATTTGGCAAAAATGCGGCGTTATGGACTTTTCCTGTGGGATTTTTAGCGTTCGAGTATTTGCATTCGCTCGGCGAAGCCTCGTATCCGTGGTTAACGCTTGGATATACGCAAATGCTAAACACAATGTGGGTTCAATTTATCGACATAACGGGAATTTGGGGTGCATCGTTGCTTGTTCTTTATGCAAACGTGTTGTGTTTGAAACTTGTGGAGCATTTGCAAAAGATACCAAAGCGATTTCGCCTTCGCAATTTTTGGGGAATTCCGCAAAGAAAATATACTGTTTCGTTTCTTGCGATATTGCTGCTGCCTTATGTCTATGGTGCCTTCGCATATAATGAATATAATCACACGAAACTACTCGAAAAAAGTCCGAAAATTAACGTTGCTCTAATTCAGCCGAACATTAATCCCTGGCGAAAATGGGATGGCAACCCAATTGACCAGATATATTATCATTTGAAGTTGCAGGATTCTGTCTTCGAAGCGCACAACGGCAAAATTGACCTTGCTGTGTGGAGCGAAACAGCAATACCAACGGTAAGTCTGGCAGTCAATTGGGGGCATTTCTATCCGTACATTACAAGCAAATTTCGCTTCTGACGGGATTTACTGAATATTACCTTTATCCCGATGCAAGCAAGGCGCCAGTAACCGCACGTCAGTGGTTTCTGGATACAAACGAACGTTTCGAACCGTTCAATACTGCTTTGTTGCTTAATCCAAAGCCGTTCGAAGCAGATAATCCGCAAATTTATAGAAAATCACGGCTAACACCATTTGGCGAGCGTTTCCCGTATGTAGACCTAATTCCTTTTGCACAAAACTGGTTGCGTTGGGGTGTGGGAATTTCGTCGTGGGGAATTGGTCGTAAGCAATATTCATTGAAGGTGCAGAACAAGGATAAATTTGCACGGATTGGGACGATAATTTGCATTGAATCGATTTATCCCGAATTTGTTACTCGGTTTGTTCGGGATGGTGCGCACCTGCTATCGGTGATTACGAACGACGCCTGGTATGATTTCACCTACGGACCGCGTCAGCATTATCTTATGGCGGCAGCGCGAGCAATCGAAACGCGCCGATATATTGCGAGATGCGCAAATTCCGGCGTAACAGGTTTCATTAGTCCGGTGGGCAAATCTATTCTCGAAGCGCCCCAATACACCGCAACAGCAATTGCGGCTTCGGTGCCGCTAATGAACGAAAAAACGCTCTATGTGCAGTTGCCCGATTTCTTGCCTATTGCAGCACTTGCGTTTGCCTTGATTTTGCTTATTTCAGCGATTTTTAAAAGACAGCAAAAAAGTTAAGATATCGCAAATAGAACCTTCCGAAGGTTTTCCAAAATTATCGGTAGCACAGACATTCCTGTCTGTGAAACGAACCACAAAAAAATAATATGATTTTTCAGACAGGAATGTCTGAACTACTATTTAAGAAATAGACATTATCTTTTGTTCAAGTTTTCTCTAAACAGCAGGTTTAGAACCTTCGGAAGGTTTTGAACCTTCCGAAGGTTTTTCCTATCAACGGTAGCACAGACATTCTTGTCTGTGATTTCCAATGACGAGAAATAGGTTTATTTTATTCAAGGTTGGTCGAATATTTCGAGGTTTACAACCTTCCGAAGGTTTGAAACCTTCGGAAGGTTTTCCTATTCCTGTCTGTGCAATTCACAATCAATGAAATTGATATTATTTTACACCAACACTATTTAAAAATTCGCCGAATTGTTTATCTGACGATAGAATGTGGTTATTTAGCCACGAACGAAGGAAGTTCAAAGTAGGCACACTGATTGTAGCCTGTCCCGATTTGAACTTTTCGTAAAGTTCTTTTGCCTGGCGAGTAAGGTCTGAATGCTCTACTTTGTGAAATTCTGCTTTTGGATAATTGTGCTGTTCCATTAATTTTTCTTCGGTTGCAAAATGCTCAACAGTGTAATTAAGCAAACCGTTGAAAACGTCGTTGAGCACATCGTTGCCTTTGCCTTCGCTCATTGCATCAAATAAATTATTAACAATATCGACAAGTTTTTGATGCTGAATGTCGATAGCATCAACGTTTACTTTCAGACTATCGTTCCAATTGATAAATGCCATTTTTTCCCCTTTTTGAAATAACTACAATGTAAAAATATAAGTTTTATCGTGAATTTAAAAACACAAAATAATTAAAAGAAATTAATTGATTTCAGCAATCTCGAAACGCAGTTATGAGAAAGATTTTCCTTTCAACGGTAGCATAGACATTCCTGTCTGTGATTTCCAATGGCGAGAAATTGGTTTATTTTATTCAAGGTTGGTCGAATATTTCGAGGTTTATAACCTTCGGAAGGTTTTGAACCTTCCGAAGGTTTTCCTATTCAACGGTAGCACAGACATTCCTGTCTGTGCAATGGACTAACAATTAATAAAATATAATTTTTCAAAATTTACATAATTCAGAAAAATTACTTAAATTTAAATAATGTGTAAAATATAACGGCTCGAAGAATTTATGATTATCGATGCATTTTTGGTGCCTTCGGCAATTAATGAAAACACCTATTTTTCGAATTCTGTTGTGATTATGATTGACGTTCTGCGTGCAAGCACAACAATTGTAACAGCGCTCAGCAACAACGCTCGCGAAATCATTATCACCGATACAACCGAGAAAGCAGTGAAACTCTACAACACAATAGACAAGCAAAACGCAATTCTTGCAGGCGAACGCAACGGAATGAAACCCGATGGCTTCGGTGCGGGCAATTCACCCACCGAATTCACAAAAGAAAAAGTCGAAAATAAAATTGTTATACTTACAACAACGAACGGAACGCAAATATTTACCCGTGCGAAAGAAGCGCCCTGCCGAATTGTTGCTTCGTTTGTGAACCTTTCTGCTGTGAGTGAATATGTGCTGAACTGTGTTCAGAACGACCCGTCGGTGCATTCGATAATTCTGTTCGCTGCGGGCAACAAAGGCAGAATTTCCTACGAGGATACTCTTGCAGCGGGGGCTTTTGTGAACCATTTCCACAACGAACTTAACTGCAAACTCACAGACGCCGCTCACTTAGCGAAATCTATCTACGAGATGCACAAGGGCAATATCAAAGACTTCATCAAAACTACCGAACACGCAAAATTGCTTCAAAATTTAGGATTTGAACAAGATATTGAAATTGCCTCGACAATCGACCTTTATCCAATTATTCCGTTTATCGAGGGCAATAGTATCAAAATTCTCAAATCAACTGAGGTAAAAAATGGCTGAAAGTAACGACGAAATAGTGATTAAACGCAGCAGCAGAAAAGAGCAGCCCAAAAGCAAACCCGACAAATCACCAAAGGAAATGAATTTTTCGCTCTATTCTCGAATTTTTGCTGTGCTGCTGATGATTTTCTCTGTTTTGTTGTTCCTTTCGATTATTTCATACACACAGAAAGATGAATTGAATGCTAAAATTACGCTTTCCGAGTTGCTGACGATTTTTTCGTCTGATTCGATGATACGCATAAAAGCAGAAACGACGCAAAATTGGCTTGGGCTGACGGGGGCAGTGCTTTCCGACCTGATGATAAATGGCACTATCGGCTATGTAATTGTGTTTCTGCCTGCTTTTCTGTTTTTGTGGGGACTGAATATCTACAAATCATTCGAGATACCCGACCGACTTATCCGCAACACAATTATTTACTTGCTCTTTGGTGTAACGCTCTCTTCCTTGCTTGGCTCATTGAGAAATTTCCAGACTTTCAGCACAATTGATAAAGAATGGATGGGGGCAATTGGTTTGTTTGCGGGTTCGGTGATGTCGAAATTGCTCAGTCCGTTCGGTGCGACTTTGTTTTTCCTGATTGCCTTGTTCTTGCTTGTGTATTTCGGGACAAATATAAACTGGAAGCCAATTTTCGCTAAAATCGGTGAAATATCGCTTATTATTTACCAAAAAAGCATTGCACTTTTCAAATTTCTATTTGTTAAAGTAAAAGATTTTGAAAAAATCAATAAAGAATTGCTTTCGGAAGAATTGCCAAAAGACAGCCAAACGGAGGAACCTGCCGCTGAAACTTTCGCCGTTAGCACTGAGCAAGCAGAAGAAAACGAATTAAAAGAGGATTCTGCCGCAACCGAAAGCAAGCAAGAGCAACCCCGACAACCCGAACTTAAAATAAACATAAAAAATCCTTTCAAAGAGCAAGCACCGCCCGTCGCACCGCTTGGTTTGAGGAAAATTGACCTGGAAAGCCAGTTTGTCGATAAATCTATTTCGAAAATCAAGCAAAATGAGGAACGCAAGATTAATTTGGGCGATGAAAAAAACGAAAATAATCTGAAACCCGAGATATTTCAGCAGAATGAAGAATTTCGAGAAACAGAAAAGCAAGAGCAGAATGATTTTGCTATTTCGCTGAAATTAGCAACTGAAAGCGAACAAGAAAAAGAAAATTTAGATACTCACACAAGCGAAAAGAAAGAAAGTAAATCCGATGAGTATTTTCCCGTCGAGGATAATTCCGAACTTCCCGAAATAGACGAAGCATTAATTGTTAAGCCAAAGCCAGCAAAACCAATAGTTGAGGAAATTGACCAGGCGGTTGTTCGCCCGAAACCCGTTGAAATAAAGCCAAACGCACCGGCGGGACCCAAGCCGTTAATCATCGAGGTGGAAGAACCTGCCCCCGAGGACGAACCGGTGCTTAACACGCCTCTCGGAGTGTCAATTCACGACGAGGATATTAAATACACGCCGCCAGGTGTCAATCTGCTTGATACAAGTTCGGAAGAAATCAGAGTTAGCGATGAAGAACTGCGGATGAATGCCCGAATTTTGCAGGAAAAACTTGAAACATTTAAGATATATATCGAAAATCTGACTGTAACACCTGGACCGGTTGTAACGCAATATGAATTTGTTCCGGCGGCGGGAATAAAAATCAGCCGCATCGAAAGCCTTGCCGACGACCTTGCAATGGCACTAAAAGCACGCGGCATAAGAATAATAGCACCAATCCCCGGTCGTGGCACAATTGGAGTGGAAATTCCGAACCAGCATCCGTCCATAGTGCGTTTCAGTAACGTTGTCAATACCGCAAAATTTTACGAATCGAAGGCGATGTTGCCGATTGCTCTTGGCAAGACGATTTCGGGCGAAGTAGTAGTTGCCGACCTAACAAAAGCGCCGCACTTGCTTATTGCTGGTTCGACCGGCTCGGGAAAATCTGTTGGTATAAACACGATAATTAATTCATTGCTATTCCGTATGCACCCGCAAGACCTGAAATTTGTAATCATAGACCCGAAGAAGGTGGAATTGCAGCAATACAGCCGTTTGCGTTATCATTTTCTTGCGATGTCGCCTGATATTCAAGATGCAATAGTAACAAATCCACAAGATGCTGTCGCAATTCTTAAATCGACCGTATTGGAGATGGAGAATAGATACAATATTCTTGCAATGGTCGGGCAACGCAACATTGCGGACTACAACGCAAAAGTTCGTGCCGGTGCGTATAAGCATATCAAAGACTTTGACCATAGACCAATGCCTTATATTGTTGTGGTTGTCGATGAATTGGCGGACTTGATGTTAACTGCTTCGCGTGAAGTGGAGGAACCGATAATTCGTCTGGCACAGATGGCGCGTGCTGTTGGTATCCACCTGATAATTGCAACGCAAAGACCGTCCGTCGATGTAATTACGGGGATTATTAAAGCAAATTTCCCTGCCCGAATTGCCTATCTTGTTGCTTCGAAAATCGATAGCCGCACAATCCTTGATATTTCGGGTGCCGAGCAGTTGCTTGGCAACGGCGATATGCTGTTTCTGCCGAGCGGTTCGCCAAAGCCAATCAGAATACAGAACGCATTTATTTCCACCGACGAAGTGGAAAATGTTTGCAATTTTATTGGGAAGCAATCAGGATATAGCAAACCGTATATGTTGCCGAGCCTGCTGGAAGACAAATCGTCGTCGGGAAGCATCGCAGCCGAGGACCGCGACCCACTTTTCGAGGAAGCGGCGCGGCTGGTTGTGCAGTTGCAGCAAGCTTCGGTTTCGCTCATACAACGGCGATTGAAGGTAGGTTATGCACGTGCGGGGCGAATTATAGATGAATTAGAAGATGCAGGAATTGTCGGTCCGAACGAAGGAAGCAAAGCCCGAACAGTTCTATTGGAAAGCGAGGCAGATTTAGAACGGATATTGTAAGGAAGAGGGTGGTTGCTGAGATTATTCCATTCGAACAAACGAAGTGAAGGGTTAATCTGGATTTATTGATTGAGCGAAGTTGTTTAGGCGTGAGAAATATTAATTTCGCAGCAGATAAGTGATATTTATGTTAGCATATTTGCATTTTAATAGGCATAAGAAATGAAAAGCGATAATAATACACTGTTTGGTTTCATTGACGATTATGATAATAAGATTGATTGGAAGAAAGATTCAATTATCAACAAATGTAAGTTTATTGAAGTTTTGTCTATAATAGAAGAATTGGACGAGAAAAACAGCATAAAGCAGGAAATTCAAAAAATATTAGAAATCATAAAAGAACCACGAAAAGATAATTTTGGAATACTCAATATTTCGCTCAACGGGGATACTCTGAAAGTAAGAAAAGAATTGCTGATAGAGGATTTAACACAAATTTTTGAGGCTCAAACGCTTGAAAGAGCAAAATATTACATTTCTCGACTGAAAAAAAGTCTCACAGAAGTAAAAACCAGCAAAATAAACGACATTAATCTTAATCGATGGAAAGAGTATGATGATATTATTACAGATAGTTTATGGATTTTAGATAAGAGAGATTCGTCAGGTGCTCATAATGCAGGTTATTGGGGAAATTTTATACCGCAAATACCAAATCAATTTTTGAGACGATACACCAAACAAGGTGAATGGGTGCTTGACCCATTCTTAGGAAGCGGAACAACACTAATTGAATGCAAAAGATTAGGCAGAAACGGCGTCGGTGTGGAGTTGCAATCCGAAGTTGTTGAAATTGCTAATAAAAACATTTCAGCAGAAGAGAATATCTATAACGTTCGAACAGAAATTATTAACGCAGACAGCACGGAATTAAATTTAAAACTCGAATTAGAAAAACTAAACATCAAATCAGTTCAATTTTTAATTTTGCACCCGCCGTATTGGGATATTATTAAGTTTAGCGAAAACAAAAGAGATTTATCTAATGCAAGAAGTGTTCAAGAATTTTTGAATTTATTTGGGAAGGTAGTCGATAACGCTTGTGAAGTATTGGATAATGGAAGATACTTTGCAGTTGTCATCGGGGATAAATACTCGCAAGGCGAGTGGATACCGCTGGCTTTTTTTACTATGAATGAAATATTGAAGCGAGGCTATGTTTTGAAATCCACAATTATCAAAAATTTTGAGGAAACTAAAGGGAAAATGAACCAAAAGGAATTATGGAGATACAGAGCATTAGTCGGTGGGTTTTATATTTTCAAACACGAATACATTTTCTTATTTAAAAAGGTAAAAAAATGAGCACCACGCACGTTTTTATAGTTGATACAAATACATTCAAATATCATTTAGAGTATCTTTTCGCGGGCACGGGTGCAAAAGATAGTTATATAGATTTCAACAATAAACCAACCACCAAGCTAAACCATACAACTGAGAATAATTTAGTTGGAATGATTGCTGACGCGCAAAGAATAAGAAAAGGTGATTTTATAATTTTTTACTTGCAACAAAATTTCACGGAAAATGTGCGGGAAGGTAAGTTTTATGGTATTTTTAAAGCAAAAGAAGATTTTTCTTTTTTAGATAATATGATGAAAGTCAATTTTTGAAAAATCTTCTTAAAAAGTCTCTAACATTTAGAACACTACTTGAACCATACGAAGTGTATGCAGAAGGAGTTACGGAATGGGAAGCTTTGGACGAGATAAAGTATATCAGCTCACCTAATCAAATGTTGTGGAGTTTAATTTATTGGAAGCTCAAAGGCAATCGTGGCAATACAATGATTACAATTTATGAGAGTGAAAGGCTTTTGAAATTGCTTCGCGATAAAAACCAACGCCAATTTCTTTCAGGGCATAAATTTTCTTTTGATGTTCAAGCACAAAAAATAACGTTAAATAATGGCGTTTCATATAATTATACAGGTAGGAGAGAGGTGATAAATATTCTACCAAGGCTTATCGAAAAATGTAAAAACAAGAAAGCATTTGAAGCACATTTGCAGGCTTATATAATTCAAAATATTGGAACAGGAAAAAATGCGAGTTTGGATAATAGTTTGCTCAATGGTCTAACAATAGAATGGTTAGGCAACGAGGTTGCTTGCGGTGTCGGTATGCAAAAAATGGATGTTATGTTGTCGTTGGCTTCTGATAATCGAAGAATTGTTATGCCAATTGAACTGAAAGCAGTTGAAGCAAGCCCTGATATTATCATTCAAATCCAAAGATATGTTGATTGGTTAGAGCAGTATTACATTCCTAACAGAATAAGCGACATTCAACCTGTTTTGATTTCCAAAAAAATTGCAAGCAAGACAACAGAAAATTACACCCAAATAATAGATAGTTTCAAGTTCTTTAACAATAAGAATAATCGATGTATGCCGATAAAATTTGTTGAATACGAAATTGAGGACAATAACCTAATATTTCAAGATATAATTTATTAAAGAACTTAACTATTCCCCTATTCTTCCAATTTCATTCGTAATATTTTTTTGAAAACTCAATTAATTAAACTAATTTTGTGTTTTGTATAAACATAATTATTATTTGGAGTTAAATTATGCCTTTCATTCCTAATACTGATAAAGAGCGTCAAGAAATGCTCGAACGTATTGGTGTAAAGAATTTTGACGAACTTATTGCAGCAATTCCAGAAGAAATTAGATTAAATAAAGAACTCAATCTTCCTACGGCAATGTCCGAATACGAAGTTGTAAAAATGATGGGCGAACTGGCTAATCAAAACGTTACGACTTCATCTCACACCTGTTTTATGGGTGGTGGTAGCTACGACCATTTCATTCCGTCCATCGTCGGTGCGGTGATTGAGCGCCCCGAATTCAAAACTGCCTACACACCATACCAGGCAGAAGTCTCGCAAGGAACACTCCAAGCAATGTATGAATATCAGTCGATGATTTGCGCTCTTACGGGAATGGACGTTGCGAATGCATCAATGTATGATGGCTCTACTGCTCTTGCCGAAGCTTGTATGATGGCAAACGCTCACAACCGCAAAACTGAATTTGTTTACGCTGGCACCGTCAACCCAAATTACAGGCGTGTTGTCGATACAATTACCGCAGGCAAGAACTTCACTTTCCACCAGGCAAAATTAGACGACGGCACTTGCGACCTCGAACGTCTTCGCTCGCTTGTTAGCGACAAAACTTCTGCTGTGATTGTCCAGCAACCAAACGCTTATGGTAACCTGGAAGATGTCTTCGAAATCGAAAAAATTGCACACGAAAAGAAAGCATTATTCATAACTGTGATAAATCCAATTTCTTTGGGTGTGCTTGCTGCCCCTGGCGAATACAATGCAGATATTGTCGTCGGCGAAGGGCAACCGCTTGGTATTCCATTGAGTTTTGGAGGACCGTATCTTGGGATTTTCGCTTGCAAAAATGAATTTATCCGCAAAATGCCCGGTAGAATTGCAGGCGTAACGGAAGATTTGGAAGGCAAACGCGGATTTGTGCTTACTCTTCAAACTCGCGAACAGCAAATCAAACGCGAAAAAGCAACCTCGAATATTTGCTCAAATCAAGGTTTGTTTATGCTTGCTGCTACTGTTTATATGGCAGCAATGGGCAAGCAAGGAATAAAAGAAGTTGCCGAGCAATCAATGCAAAAAGCACATTATTTAGCAGAACAAATTAAGAAAATCAAAGGCTTCAAACTGCTGAACGATAAGCCTTTCTTCAATGAATTTCTGGTTATTCCACCTGTGCCCGCTTCGCAAATCATAGAAGAAGCGTCGAAAGTTGCAATTATGCCCGGTATCGATACAAGCCGTTTCCCTGAATGCAATCAGGGCTTGCTTGTTGCCGTAACTGAAAAACGGACTATTGACGAAATGAATAAATTTATCGGATTTTTGCAAAAATTTGCAAAATAATAATGTCTGAACAAGAAAAACAAACGAAAAGCAACGCCAGAAAGCGAAAATACACTTTCTGGCTTGTTTTGCTTTTGGTGTTGCTGCTTTTTGTTTTCTCTGATTCCGGCATATATAAGCGTTTCCAGCTCGAATTGGAAAAACGCACAATCAATGAAAAAATCGAAAATGAAATGAAGCGAAAAGATTCGCTCAATACAAGAATTAAAAAGTTGCTTTACGATACAACAGAAATTGAGCGAATTGCTCGCGAAAAATATGGAATGACCAAACCGAACGAAGAAGTGATTATTATCGAAAGAGAGAATAAATAATGTATCTTGGTGTGGATATTGGCGGAACAAGCATAAAGTCGGCTATTTTAGATGGCGACGGTCTTATTGCTCGCAGGGCTATTCCGACGGAAGCAAATCAGGGGGTTGCCTCTGTATTGACGAAATTGAGAACGTTAGTTAGAACATATTTCGAGGAATATCCACAAATAAAAGCAGTTGGTGTTGGTGTGCCCGGCGTGGTCGATACAATGGGCAATGTGCTTGTTTCACCGAATTTGCCGGGATGGAAGAATATACCTCTGCTCAAATTTTTGCGAAATTACTGCGATGCACCAATTGCAGTGGAAAACGACGCAAACGCCGCTGCGCTTGCCGAAATGATTGAAGGTGCGGGCAGGGACTGCCATTCGTTCATCTACGTTACACTTGGAACAGGCGTTGGCGGTGCGATAATCTACCGCGGAGAATTATTCCGTGGCGAAAGCAGTGGTGCGGGCGAAATTGGTCATACGATAATTGATTACAATTGCCGAAACAAGTCGCAATTTAAGTTTCAGCAAGGCACTCTCGAAGCGTTCGTCGGGAAAAATTCAATTCTCTCGATTGCAAAACAAGAAGCTTCGAAGGACGCAAGCTCAAAATTGAATGCAAACGAAAATTTTGACGTAGTCGATATATATAACTATGCATTGCAGGGCGACCCATCAAGCAAAAAAGTGCTCCGGAAAGTAGGCGAAATGTTAGGTTATGGGCTCGCGAGCGCAATGAATTTGCTTGATATCAGCACAGTGATTGTCGGCGGCGGTGTTGCAAATGCCGGGGAAATGATATTCGAAAGCGCAAGAAAAGTCGCCCGTTCGCACTTGCTTCCACCGCTGGCGGAGCATTTCCAGTTGCGAACTGCGCGCCATTTGAGCGATACCGGTGTGCGTGGCGCTTCGTTGCTGGGAAAAACTTTAATTGAGCAAGAATTTTAATATTTTCTAATATATAAATAATGAGGTTAAAATGAAAGAAGTTGTATTTTCGAAAGAAGCACCTGCACCAATTGGTCCTTATTCGCAAGCAATCAAAGCAGAAGGGAAATTTTTGTTCATCTCAGGTCAAATTCCATTCACTGCGGAAGGCAATTTGGCAGGCGAAGATATTAAAACTCAAACTCACCAGGCTATCAAAAACATTATTGCAATTCTGAAAGAGGCAGGGCTTACAGTTGATAACGTTGTGAAAACGACAGTTTTGCTCAAAGATATGAACGATTTCGCAGTTATGAACGAAATTTACAACGAATATTTTGGCGAAAGCAAGCCAGCTCGTGCGGCTTTTCAGGTAGCTCGTTTGCCAAAAGATGTTTTGATAGAAATTGAAGCGATTGCCGTATTTTAATTTTGTCCTTTTGTAGAGAGGTTCCCCGAATAATTTTTAAGTAGGCGAACCTCTCTTCAAAAAGTATATTCCGTTCAGGATTTCCTCTAAGAATTATGAAAATACTTAATAAAATTCGCAGAGCGTTGTCAAAAATAATTCCATTGGGCGATAAATTATTATTTCCCGAGCACTGTATCGTGTGCGGTGAGAAAATTGAGGGAGACACCTGGAAGTATGTTTGCTTGCGGTGCAGGACGTCTATTCCAATTCCCGAAAGTAGCGAGCAAACGATAAACAAACTTGCAGAGCTGCACGGGTTCGACAATCTCAATTTTATCAATGTTTATTGCTTGTTTTCGTCGACTGAGAAATTTCCATTCAATAAATTAATCTATGCTTTGAAATATAAAGGAGTTAAAGACATTGGGCAGAAGTTTGGTGAAATGCTTGGGGAGACAGTAAAGCAAAATTCCGACGTCAAATACGATTATGTTGTGCCTGTGGCGATACATTCTGCAAAGAAACGCGAGCGCGGCTATAATCAATCTGTCTATATTGCAAAAGCAGTAGCCGAAGTGCTCGGAAGCTGCCTTGAATTGGAGTTAGCCCGACGAAAAGAATATACTACTTCGCAAACAAAATTAAGTGCCCGCGATAGAATTTTCAACGTGAAAGACATATTCGAAATTGTTCAACAGGAAAAAGTAAAAAATAAAACTATACTGATAATTGATGATGTGCTTACGACGGGTTCGACTGTAAATTCGCTTGCAGGTGCGTTTCTTGAAGCAGGTGCGCGGCGTATAGATGTTGCCACGCTAATGAGAGCGTAAAATACGTTTTCTTTAGGTTAAAATTATTTCCTAAATTAGTTTTCTGTAAAAAGAGCATTTTGTAATAATATAATAATTGGAGTTTATATGTTTAAAAAAGTGTTATTATTAATGGCGATTTTTGGTGTTGTGTTGAGTGCTTGCACCAAGCAGGAATTTTCTAATGCAAATGTAATGAGCGAGGTAATCACACTGCACAATTTACCTGAAATTGCGGCAAAGGTCAAAGCTGAACCTGCTCTGACAAAAGAAGAAGTGGAATTATTCGCAAATGGGCTTGTTCGACTTGGGACTTACAAGGATTCAGTTGTTGGAAAAACTGTGCTTGATATTATCAAGTCGCAAAAAGAGTATGTGATGCAACAATCGAAAACATTCTGCGAAACAACTGCAAAGCGTGTTGATTTAGCAATAAATCACAAGTTTTTGTATGTTGGCTATCAGCCACTCGAAAAGGACGGTCAGCAACTTAATGTAATAATTTTCGAAGTAACAAATCTCTCGGATAAAGAAATACGCGTTATTAAAGGCGAACTTGATTTCTACACACCAGACAACACACTGCTAAAAGCATATAATATAGCAAGCGACCGCCCGGTAAAAGTTGGAGAAACACAGCGCTTTGCTATGCCATTCATTCACGATAAGACAAACCAGAGAGACGAAATTTTCCGCAACTCGAAGAATTTGAGAGCAATTTGGTCGCCGCTCAGCATTGAATTTACTGATGGCAGCAAAAAAGAAGTTTTAGCGGCAAGATAACAAAGCGAAATTTATTAGGTGATATATACGTTATGGGGCTGAAAATTGCCCGTTCGGAACCTTCGGAAGGTTAGGAACCTTCCGAAGGTTTTATTATTGGCGGTAGCATAGACATTCCTGTCTGTGGAATGTGCTTATCGATAAATCGCCATAACCTTCCGAAGGTTTGAAACCTTCGGAAGGTTTTTGTATTCCGAAGGTTATGCTATTTATTTTCACTGCTCGTGCTCTAAATACCCAACAGTAATTTAGCAGTAGTGAAGTAAATCAGAAGTCCTGTAATATCAACGATAGTGGTAAGCGCCGGGCTTGCAACAACGGCGGGGTCGAGCTTGAATTTTGTTGCGATAAGCGGCAGAGTAGCACCAATTAAAGTAGCTGTAACCACCTGCAAAGACAAAGCTATTGCAATAACAAAACCTACCTGCTGCAAAGAAAAATTCAACGGCATTTCTGAGTTGGATGAAAGTAATACAACCTTTATCCAGGATAGGAAGCCCAGAGCTAAAGCAAGCAACAGAGAAATTCTAAATTCTTTCCAGATAACCTTGAAAAAATCACGGAAGGTAACTTCGCCCAAAGCTAAAGCACGCAAAACAACGGTAGCAGACTGACTGCCGACATTGCCGCCGGTATCGGCAACCATTGGCATATAAAGCGCCAGAATCATAAGGTTCATCAGAGTGTTTTCGAACGAATGAATAATCATTCCGGATACCAATCCGATTGCAGCCAGCGAAACAACCCACACAGCACGATTTTTGAAGTGAGTAAGAACAGGGGTTTTGCTGTATGCGGCAGCAGCGTGAGCACCAGCGATAGCCATAAACTTTTCAAGGTCTTCTGTTTGTTCTTGCGTGATGATGTCGATAGCGTCGTCGTGAGTAACGATACCGACCAACACATTGTTGCCATTGACAACAGGTATAGCGATTAAGTCGTATTTCTGGATTTTGCGAGCAACTTTTTCTTGGTCTTCGTCGATTGTAACGTAGATAACGTCTTTTTTCATAATGTCTTTAATACGGGTGGATGGGTGAGCCATTATCAAATCAGTAAGAGAGACAAATCCAATAAGCTGTCGCTTTTCATTTATAACATATATATAGAATATAGTTTCCTTTTGAGAAGCTTCTAATCGAATTCTACGGATAGCTTCATCGACTGTGATATTATCAGGGATAGCAACGTATTCCGAGGTCATAACCGAGCCGGCGCTACCTTCGGGGTATTCCGCAAGACGGCGAATATCCTCGCGTTCGGCTTGTGCGAGCAGTGGAAGGATAAGCTCCTGCTTTTCTTCGGGGAAGCGCTTGAATAGGTCGACACGGTCGTCCGAGGACATTTCTGTGAGCAGGTCGACAAGTTTGTTGCGTTCGATAATTTCGGCGATATCGACCTGCATTTGAAGGTCTAAAAAGCTGAAAATTTCGGCACGGCGGTGCTTGTCGAATAGTTCAATTATTTGCCAGGCTTCTTCGGGTTCGAGGGCGGAAATTTGTTCGGCAATTTCAGCGGAGTGAGAATCGTAGAAAATTTCTTTAATTACATCGAATTCCTTAGCTTCGATAAGTTCTTTAAGCTCGGGAAGAATGATGATGTTTTGCATATTACCTCCACACTTTTTGCGGAGATAGATGCAAAACCATCCCCGCAACTACATAATTTCGTTAATTAAAGAGATAACCCAACTGCCAGGATCATCAGATTTGGACATTTCGTTCAAATGTTTGTTAAACATAAATCAAACAAAATTATCAAAAAATATTAAAAAATTGAAGTGAATTTTTGTAGTGGTAAGCACTACAAATTGAAATACAACTTTACTACAATAAAATCACATTTTAGACTATATTTTTTTAGAAATAAAATCAATTATTTTGTATCAAGAAAAAATGTGTATTTAAAAACATCGCAAAAGCGATGCAATCGGCAACCGTTGCTCTGTATCCCGCCGATTAAAAATCAGCGAAAATGTCATCCCCTTGTTGAAATTTTTTTACAGAGCAACGGTTTTTTTATTTTTATTTTTCATTTGTAACAATTTTATTATAAATTTGTTATATTATCATTATATTTATTTCTATAAAAATTGTTAATTTTAATGTAACTTGCTATTTGAAATTATTTAGTGAGCATAAAAATATATTTTGTTACTATTTGAGAGGTTATTAATGAGAAAATTTTTAAGATGGTTTAGCATTGTAGCAATAGTGCTTTCAGTGCTTGCAGGGACTGTTCGTTCTCAAGAAATTCAGATTGGGACTGGAACAGTAACAAGTTTTCATCCGTTCAATGATAATCCAGATGCAGCTTGCTTTTATTTATACACGGCTGCTGAAATTATTGGCGCCGGTGGCAATCCTGGATTAATTAGAGGGTTTTCGATTAATGTAATTAGCCCATCGTATGCTTCTTACGCAGGATTCTCAATTTATATGCAGAATACGACATTGACCTCTATATCAGGTCCTGTAGCATCTGGATGGCAGCTTGTTTACACAACTCCATCATATACTGTAACTTCTGCTGGTTGGAATAAGTTTAATTTTCAAGCCGATAATTACTTCAACTATACTGGTGGGAACTTATTAGTAAAAATTTGCTATAATAATTCGAACTATGGTGCTATTACTCAAGTGTATGGGACAAATATTTCCGGACGCGCACACGTGCGTTATGGCGATGGCGATGGCTGCTCTATAACATTTTCGGGGACAAGTGCGGGAACAGTTCCCCGCCCAAATGCAAGAATAGAAATTCTATCAAACCCTCAAATGACTGCAATTTATCCTCCAGCTTCAACAGTGCTGACAGCTGGTTCAATAATCCCATTTGAACACAACAACCATCCTTCGGTTAATATCAAACGTGCTTCTATTCAACCAACGGTTTATGTTAGTTACGCGGTCGTGGGTCCATCGACAAGTCCGAACCCCGATACAATCTATGTTGCTACTGCTGAAGGCGATTTGAGCGTAACAAGAATTCCATTAACTATTGTTGGCGACCCGAACCCAATTCGTTATCGTTTCACACACGCAAAAGGTATTGCTGCTCACGTTGATCCTCTCGAAGGTCCAACTGGTCGACTTGATTTATCGAACCCCGGTATTTCAAGTGGCGAATATACAATATATTCTCGATTTGAAGTGGAAGGCAGACCTGATTTAACGCAAGATTTCCAACAAAAGTTCTATATTGCTCTGCCCTGGGACCTGGTTGCCGTTGGTATTCCGTTCCCGCTTAAAAAAGAATTTACAAAATATCCTCTAAGCGGCACAACAATTCCACTTGGAATAACAGTTCAGAATTCGGGTATTAATCCCGTCGATTCGTTCCGCGTTGAATGCCGTATTTTCAAAGATAATGTGTTGGTATACGAACCTCCACACGTTGTGTGGGTGAACAAAATTGCTCCACTTCAACCTGGGACAAATACTACTGTGTTCTTCCAGAATTTTGCTCCAACAGAAGTTGGCGAATATGAAGCAAGAGTGAGAGTTTATTTGCTCAATTCTCAGGATTTAAATCCTTCTAACGACTTCTTCCCACCAACTGGTGGCGAACCGCATATTTTCAAGGTTACTTATGGCGTAGATGCTAAACCCGACACACTATTTTCTCCAACACCCGACGAAAACTACAAAATGCGTCCGCAACCAGTTGTCGTGAGAGTGCAGAACAATGGTTTCGAAGATATTTTCGGTGCCGTTGCAACTGTTACTATTACAAATTCTCAGGGTCAGGTAGTTTTCCAGGATCAAACAGATATAGATATTATTCCATCTACTTTCCCTCCATATAAAATTGTTCGTTTCCCGAATGAATTTGTTCCAGCAGCTGCTGGCACATATACAGCAACTATTATGATTGACCACCCCGAAGAAGGCAACGCCGTTGATAATACATACACAACTTCGTTTGTTGTTAAATCTGGGTTAGCAGGCACATACAAGGTTTGCTCGACCTGCTCGGGTAATAATACTTTCACAAGTCTGACGCAAGCGTTTGATGAAATTTACAAGAAAGGCGTTACCAGTGAGGTTGTTCTGGAATTAGAAGATGACGTTTACGATTTGGGTAATATTGATTTGCCTTATCCTGCACTTGATTTGAGAACCAAGATTATCGGTGCTTCGGAAGATGCAAAAATTATAATTCGCCCATCACAACAGAAACTGGCAAATCGTGCAAGTGTTGTGGTTAATCTATACAGTGCTTCGGGTATTGGTATTTTGTTTGGTCAGAATCATAATCAAACATCAGCCTTTGCTCCAATAAACTCAGTATTGAACGAGCATAAAAACGACTATGCCGCAAGCGATGGTCATATTGTGTTTGATGGTGGTCCGCAAAAATCATTAGTCTTCAAAATGCACACACCTCCGTCGGTAATGTTCCGTGCTCCATTCTATTTCGGCACTGGTTCACGCAATATTACTGTTAAAAACTGTATCGTTGATGGCGAAAGCACAACAACATCTTATGATTGGAATTTGCCAAACGTAAAATTTGAATTTATCGCAGACCGTAGCGTTTACACGTTCGAAGAAAATGTTCGTGCAACTGGAACTTACTCCGCTGGCTTTGTTTTGAGAAATACACCACCTTTCTTTGTAAGTACTCAAAGCAACTATTACCAACTGGACACCATTAACATAAGCAATATAATTATCGAAAACAACGAAATTACAAAATTTGGTTATGGTATTGTTTCGCTTGGTTTGGGCGTGCTGGATAAAATTAGAGGTCCAGAAGTAACAATTACCAAGTATTTGAACAACAATAATAAATTCATCAAGAACAAGATTTATAATGTTGGCCGTGCAGGTATTTTCGTTGGTTACGAAGAAAATACATTAATTGCTCAGAACCGTATATATAATATTAATGCTACTACAAACGATGCTGCGGGTATTATTGTCGGTGGCGAAGACAAATCTGGATATTTGGGATATCACAATAACAACATTAGAATAGATGGTAACGAAATCAGCAATATTAAATCATCGTTCATTACTTACGGTGTGAAAATTGATCAGGCTTCTTACACATTGCAGGAAGGTGTCAACCGCACTCAATTTTTCCCGAAAGACAAAGAAAAATTTGTTGTTGTAAATAATATGATTTATGATTTGAAGGTTAATAATGCCGATGCTCATATTGCTGGTATTTATCTTGCTACTGCTCGAAATATGAATGTGCCTAACTTGAACGATAGAATGCTATCGCCTGCAACTCCTGGATTCTTTACTCGTGAAGATAGAATTATCAATAATACGATTATTATTCCTGACGACGAGTTTGCCAACATGGGTAATATTGTTGGTTTGGCTGTAATGCAGAACAAAGACTTAATTTTGGGTAATAATGCAATTGCAATTTTGGATGAGGATATTGATAACTCTGTTGAGTCAAAAGCAGCAGTATTCTATTACAACGAAAAGCCAAAAGCAGAAGGAATTAATATTGAACGCAATGCATTCTGGCTTGCAGACGGGATTGACTATTACCGCTATATTGAAGTGGATGTAGAACGTAACTTATTAACTCTTGGCTTTACAGGCGAATTTAAAACATTAAATCAATGGAGATATTGGACTGGTTGCGATATTTATTCTGTTGATTACAACTTCTTGCAAGACCATGAAATGATTGGGGCTAATCCTGGCAATTTGAGAATTAAATCGAATCCAACACCAATTAACTCCAAGATTAACAACCGCGGTGCAAGATATGACGAAGTAAGCAATGATATTGATGGCAATTTGCGTGGCTTCGCAAACCAACGTTATGATATCGGTGCTTGCGAATTCAATGGCAGATTGCTCAATAATGATATCGAAATTCACTCTATTATTGCTCCTGGTGCTTATCAAGACTTGCGTCCAACATCTCTTTTCAATGACGCAGAATACATTATGACACAAGCACCAGTCGAAGTAAAAGCAATAGTTCGCAACAACGGCAATATGCTTCAATCAGCTGCACAAATTAAAGTCGAAATATTCCGCGAAGATACACTTGGCAACTTCACTATTCCCGCAGTTGCTCCTAAAATTGTAACTGCTCAGATTAGCCCAACTGATGACGCTGTTGTAGTATTCGGTTTGGGCGATGGCAAAGACAACGATGACTTCATTCCGCTGACTTACTCGCAGGTGGTTGGATACAATGTGCCACAGCACTTCTCTACAATGCTGCCGAACGTTACTCCACGTTATAGAATTAAAGTAAGCCTTGCTCAACCTGATGAAATGACTTCGAATAACGTGCTCGAAGATAAAATCGTTCGCTTCTACTTGAAACGTGCTAAGCTCGACCTGCTTCTTTCAGTCGAAAATAGCTTCGTTGATATCGATACTGTTTCCGACCCAACACCCGTTCAGATGGACCAAATCGCTGGTCGCTTGAATGCAGACACCTTAATTACTGCATTCCAGAGAATTGGCTGGTTCCAGATGAAGGGAGAAGCAGACCACGACTTCGATATTTTCGACCGCCGCGGTTGGGAAGAACGCTCGGTTAACTATACAATGTATCGTTCGCTCTTCTTTGGCGATGCTCACGATGAAATGTATTCGACCTACGTAATTGGCGATGTTTTGAAATTCTTGAACAAAGGAAAACTCAACGATAAGAGCAACTTTATCATTGCAAGCCAGGATGTAGTCCGCCAGAATGGTATTCCTCAATACTTAGACGGAACCTACTTTACAGAAAAGATATTGAGAGCAACTCCAAAAGAAACTCGTCCGTTCGACACTTTGTCGGTAGTTCGTGGCTTCGCACTTGCTCGCAATATTGATTTTGTGGCAGTTCCAACGGGCTTCCTTGGCGACCCTGCACCTGTCGGCGATGTTGTTAATATGACTGAAAGCGGTGTAGGTGTTGCTCGCGTTGGTATGTTCTACATTGACCCCGATACAATTATGTTCGACCAGAAGATTATGTGTATTGCTTCCTCGTCGCTGTTTACAAATGTAATTTACTTCGGGCTCGATTGGAGACACTTCCCAATGGCAGATGCTCTCATTCGTGCTGCGATGGACTACGTTCAAAACAACGGCGGAACAATTATTCCAATCGAACTTTTCTCGTTTGATGCTAATGCTGTCGGCAAGCGAGTTGAACTTAACTGGATAACTGCATCAGAAGTAAATTCATCAAGATTTGATATTGAAAAAGCAAAAGTAAACGAATTCGGTATCGGTGCATTTGCTAAAATTGATGAAGTGAAGGCAAAAGGCAATTCTGCAGTTGCTACTGAATACGGTCCAGTTATCGATAGAAGCGTTTCCGCAGGCAAGTCATACGCATATAGATTAAAGATGATTGACCAAAACGGCGAATTCTCATACAGCAACACAAGAGTTGTAACAATTGATGGTGATGGTGCATTCGAAGTAACATCAATTTCGCCAAATCCAGCAAAAGACTTTGCATACATTTCGTTCTATTCACCTGTGGAAGGTTCCGCAGTTGTAGAAATCTACAACATTGCTGGAAGCAAAGTATTTGCTGAATCGTTTAGTTCAATTTCGGCAGGTGAAAACCAATTGAGATTAGACCTCAGAAACCTTACTGCTGGTAGCTACACCATTGTAGTTTATGCGGGCAACCGTTCAACAACTACAACTTTGAAAGTTGTGAAATAACGTAGATTGAAATATTGAAAAGGGAGTTATAGAAAATATAGCTCCCTTTTCTTTTCGTTTTGCAAAGTGTCAGAAAAGTGTGAAAAAATTCTGACAGTGTGAAAAAAATAGTCAAATGATTGTGGAAAATTTTCGAGAAAAATAAAATTTAGGAATAAAAAAAATTATTAAAACTTGGTAGAAAATTTCAATAATAATATATTTGTATGCCAAAGGGTCGAGTAGTTTAACACTATTGAGAGCGCCCGTAGCTCAATTGGATAGAGTGTTGGATTCCGGTTCCAAAGGCTAAGGGTTCGAGTCCCTTCGGGCGTGCGAAGAAAAATAGTATCATTAATAAATAAAAGGATTTATGAGCGACAAGATTAATAACAAAAACGAACAGAGTTTTGACGACGAACTTGAAAATCAGGTTCAGGGAGAAGGCGGCGAGGTTAATTTTATTCAAAAGTATGGTAAATTGATAGCAATAGCAGCAGTTGCAGTAGTGGCAATTGTAGCTGTTGCTTATTATTTTACATATACAAGCAATAAGAATAAAGAAGAAGCAGCTTTGGCGCTTTCGAGAATTAGACCATATTTCGATAGGGAAGAATACGCTCGCGCCTTGTTTGGAGGGGATTCAGTCCCAACAGTAAGAGGCGAGAAAGTATTGGGGCTTATCCAAATTGTTGAAGAATATTCATCAACCCCATCAGGTAGAATTGCAGCCTTGCTTGCCGGAGAGGCATATCTTGCGTTGGACAATATTTCCGAAGCTCGCAAATACTTCGAAATTGCTGCGAAAGCAAATTCAGACGAAGTAGCAAAAGGTGGCTATGCCGGGCTTGCAGTATGCAGCGAGAAGAACGATAATTTATCCGATGCAGCTAAAAATTACGAGAAAGCAGCTGAATTAGCTATCGACCCAACTTCTAAGGGACGCTATTTGCTTTTCGCCGGTATTTGCTACGCTCGTATGAACGAAAAAGATCGCGCTATCGAGCATCTTACAATGGTTGCAAAAAATCGCGATTTCGCAGAATTTGCTAACGCAGCAAAAATTGAACTTGCTCGACTTGGCACGATTATTGAGTAAAACGCTTTTATGTAATATTATTTATTTTATGCAAAATGAACATAGATTTTCTAAGTAACATAGATTTTATAACAAAATTTTCACATTTTGGAGGTAACATGCAACGATTTTTTCGTATGAGTTTCTTGGCAGCGTTACTATGCATATTCCTTGGCGTTGAAGGATATGCACAGTTGCCAACTGCTTACGCTTCCGGCAGCATCGCTCCCGGAGAAGTAAGAGTGTTCCAAAGAGACTCAATTTACGTAATCAACAAAAAGCTTGTTGTCGGCGGTACTCTTATAATTGAACCCGGGACAACAGTAAAATTCCTTGACAACGGCTGCTTAATCGACTCAACAGGCGGTCGTATCATTGCTGACGGTTTTGCTCGTATCACTTACGACCAAACCGCAGTTCCAGATCCTGTAACTACATATCCAGCAGACCAGGGTGGCTTCGGTTATGCTGATATGCGCTATTTCTTGTACGATGATGGCGTAAAAAGAACATTGTCGTATAACACTCGTCGCGATGCGACTGTCCATCCTGACAAATACAACTACATTTTCAATGTTGTATTGGACACAGTTGCTCGCAAGCTCGTAAATTTGGATCCTAACAATTTACCTACTGACCCACGTTATGTGATTGTTCCATTTGAATATGCAATCGCATTCCAGGCAGCACGCTTATACTTAAATCCCGAAAGCGATCCAAACCTCAAAACTTCACCTTGGAAGAGATTCGGTGGCGCAGCTGTTCCTTTCACTCAATCAAGAATTCGCTTCATTGGTCAGCTAGTGAACAATTTCTCACGTGAATGGGGACATATTGTTGTGCTTCCAGGCGCTCGCGCTGCATTCTTCCGTAACGTAGTATTCGAAAACTTCAAGAAAGATACAACTGTTGACCGTCATCCTTACTATGCTCAAAGCGACCTTCCAGGTTTGAACGACTTTGAATTCAACGCTTTGATGCACAGAATTAAGCATCTTGCTAATGGTTCTGGCGGTGCTTTGACTACTTTCTCATCAAGAACCTGGCTTTTGAATGTTACATTCAAAGATAATATTGCTCGCGTTCGTGGCGGTGCTTTGCAAATTTTGCAAGCTCCCGAAGGTTATCCTGTTTATAAGGCTCCAACTGATTACTATCCAGCTGGCAAAAACCCACAGGTAACTGATCGCGATGGCAATATTTCTGAAATCAATACAGCATATCAAATTCCATTGATTGATAATATTGACGACCCCGCAGCAGAACCTCTGCTCGACCGTGAACGTATGGCTTGGGACGACGCTCGTATTGCTGTTTATTTAGG
>JAKIZO010000099.1 GCA_022707965.1 Bacteroidota bacterium | reverse complement strand
CCCCCAATCTTAGATTTAATTTTTCTTTTATTTCAATATAATCTTTTATAGAATATATCATTAAATCAATATTTTTAATAAAAGAATTGATAAAATCACGATTTCGGCGTGAATTATCACTTACAGCTAATAATCTCGCTAATATATAAAAGTTTTTTACTCTTTCATCTTTTGATAATTTGTCTATTAAACTATAGTAATTGTTCTCAGTCTGAAATAGATTGGACTTAATATTGGCTAAAATTTCATTCCTATGAAATTTATACCTAATAGTTGTGCTTCAAGTGCGGTTGTTCCACTACCAGAAAATGGTTCAAATACTGTATCACCTTCTTTCAGTCCAATAATATTTAACAATGCTCTTATCATTTGTGGGTGAAATTTGCCTTTATATGGGTATATCCAATGAGTTAAATATTGATTTACAGAACGAGTCTGATTTTTCTGAATGATTTGAAAATAATTTGTAATTTGACCATCAACAGTTTTGTAATATGACCCCTTACTCTTTATTAATTCTCTTTGCTCATCTGATTTATTTAATATCTTAAATTCTCTTAATCCATTCGTTACATCAAAATCAATACCCAACGCCTTTAATTCCAATTCTGCCAAGGATAATTCATAAATGAATTGGACATTATCCAATAAAACTAAATCCTTTTGGCTATCGTTATTATCTATTTCATAAGCCCAAAATTGACTTTCTGCTCTTTCTATCATTATTTCACCTCTGGTTTTTATTGTAATTTGACATTTGCACCTCCATGTCAGGGAATGTAACATAGAGGCGTTGTAATGTCAAGCATAA
>JAKIZO010000098.1 GCA_022707965.1 Bacteroidota bacterium | reverse complement strand
TCTGTCGATACCTGCAATACATAGCCTGTTGCTCCTGTTACAGCATTCCATTCCAATGTCGGATTTATCGATACGTTTGTCGCATTGTTCAAAGGTAATGATAATGTCGGTGCTGCAAGTGTCGGTCCTGCCGGCATTATTCCACCATTAACGTATGATATGGTTACATTACCACCGTTCTCTACCAATAAATCTACATTCTCGTTCTCTACAAATGATACTTGACCATAATTTGATACACCCCAACTAAATGGTACAGTCCCCGGTCCGTTATACACTACATTTATGTTGAACATTACCGAGCCATCAGGGAAACTCTTATTAAATAAATCACCTGCTATCCATCCGTTCATTATCATAGTTGGTGAATAACTCATATTCCCTACCCAGTCTGCTGCTGGACACAACGGATGATAGTCTGCAAATCCTGTACCTGTACCAGTCTTCGTTATTCCTGTACCATGACTGATATATAATTCAGCTAATACTATTGCATTCGGACCATTTGCCCCGTATATCTTTACCGGTACTGATACTAACTGACCCGGCGTTGCTGTTACTGTACCCAATTCTAATGTTATGACATTTGTTGATGGTTGAGGCTCAGTTGTAAACAACCAAACAGATGACCAATCACTTTCGTTAGTTCCATCTGTTGCTTTTACTCGCCAGTAGTATACTGTATTGTAGGCTAAACCACTTACGTTATATGTTGTGCCTGTTACACTCTGATTTACTAAGGTTGTTGTAAATGAATTATCTGTCGATACCTGCAATACATAGCCTGTTGCTCCTGTTACAGCATTCCATTCCAATGTCGGATTTATCGATACGTT
>JAKIZO010000097.1 GCA_022707965.1 Bacteroidota bacterium | reverse complement strand
AGGGCAGGTTTCGGTTTTTCCTTCTGCACTTCCTGTTCCACCACATTTGTCACAAGGCTCTTTAATGCCAATTTTTATGGTCTTTTCAACACCCTTAGCTATTTCCTGAAGTGATAATGAAAGCTCAATTTGAAGGTCTTCTCCTCTATTGTAACCACTTGAACTGCGGTGATTTCTGCTTCCAAAACCTCCTCCAAAAAGAGTATCAAAGATACTGCTAAAACCATCGCCGAAGATATCATTAAGATCACTGCGATGCATAAATTCTTCCCAGGAGAAACCTGCTCCTCCAAATTTATTTTCCAGTCCAGAATGACCGTATTGATCGTATATTTGTCTTTTTTCTTTATCCGACAACACCTCATAAGCTTCTTTGAACTTCTCTTCAGCTTCTTTATTATCTGGGTTTTTGTCTGGATGGTATTGCATTGCCAGCTTTCGATATGCCTTTTTTATAGTAGCTTCGTCGGCATTTCTATCAACGCCCAATACCTCATAATAATCTCTTTTTTCCATTAATTAACCTCTCACAGATTTCATTGATTTCATAGCTGAAACTTAATGCTTCTCAGATGATTCCATATTAAGTTTCTCACTCAATTACAAAACTATCCTTCTTTTTTTCGCTATTAATTACCTCAACTTTTATTTATCATTCGGATCAGACGGATTAACACGGAATTCTATTTGTTAGTTTTATTCCGTGTCAATCCGTTAGAATTCGTCTGATCCTGTTTATGAATTATTTATCGTCAACAACCTCAAAATCAGCATCTATAGGACCCTCTTGTTTGGGAGATTCTTCTTCGTGAGGTCCTTGTTGAGTATAATCCTCTGGATTATAACCACTTTCATTAGGGTTATATCC
>JAKIZO010000096.1:603-870 GCA_022707965.1 Bacteroidota bacterium | reverse complement strand
CATAATATCCTGTTTGTGAATAAGCATTGCTAAAAGAATAAACAAATTTTCCACTTTTTTTGAATGAATCTAATGCCATTTTAAGAGGTCTAAGGGTAGTAAGGTCTGAACTCACTTCTGAACAATCTAAAATAATACCATTTACTTTGTCATCATTAATAGCATAATAAATAGCATTTACTACATCATAAGAGTTTAATTGTTTCTGCAGGCTGCCATTACCATATAAATTTACATTATCTTTTTCATACTCACCTATGTGAGTAG
>JAKIZO010000096.1:0-593 GCA_022707965.1 Bacteroidota bacterium | reverse complement strand
TTTCACTGATAAAGAAATCATTCCTAGAATAAAAAAGAATAACAGAATAAAAAAGATTATAATAGTAATTAAATTGCCTAATAAATTAGCTCCTAAATTTTTACCAAATGTTCCCATAAATAAAATTTTTACAAAGTTAAGATTATTTTTAAAATGAAAGGATAAAATAATTAAAAATTTATTTCTATTTTTGTAAAAATTTTGCCCTGTGGTGTAATTGGCTAACACGTCTGACTCTGGATCAGAAAAGTCCAGGTTCGAATATTTTTATAATAAAATGACTGATAACAATAAATATTATCGTATTTCACAAGTGAGTAAAATGCTAAACATACCTGCTTCTACCTTAAGATATTGGGAAAAAGAATTTAAACAACTAAAACCTCTAAAAAGTAAAAATGGCATTAGATATTACAGTGACAATGATATAGAATTATTAAAAAAGATAATATTTATGACAAAAGAAAAAGGTTATACCATTGATGGAGCTAAATTCGCATTAAAAAACATAAATACAAAAACAGGTGATATAATCACAGAATTAATATCTATAAAAAATGATTTGAAAGAATTGTTAGATTTGATTGATAATA
>JAKIZO010000095.1 GCA_022707965.1 Bacteroidota bacterium | reverse complement strand
CTTTGAATTGCCCTTTTTAGGGGTCTTGCACCAAATTGGGGGTCAAATCCAACTGTCGTTAGATGATCTTTTAATTTCTCATCAATTGATAGAGTATATCCTAATTTTTCAGCCCTCTTTAGTGTTTTATCAAGCTCAAGGTTAACGATTTTCATTATCTCATCTTTACCCAAGTCTTTGAAATAGATAATACCATCAATTCTATTAATGAATTCAGGAGCAAATTTCTTTTTTAGTTCTTTCTCCAAAATTGATTTTACATCCGATTCTTTATTTTCAATTTTGGCTGTAGTAGCAAAACCGACACCAGCACCGAAATCTTTAACCACTCTTGTTCCAACGTTTGATGTCATGAGTATAACACAATTCTTGAAGCTTACTTTTCTACCTTGTGAATCTGTCATCTGACCATCATCTAGCATTTGTAAGAAAATATTGAATACATCGGGATGTGCCTTTTCAATTTCATCAAATAGGATAACAGAATATGGCTTTCTTCTTATCCTATCTAAAACATTTGTATCATCATAACCAACATATCCTTGAGGAGATCCTAGAATCTTACTAACGGTGTATTTATCCCCATATTCACTCATATCAATTCTTATTAGTGAGTCGTCCGAATCAAAAAGATATCTAGCTAGTTGCTTAGCTAATTCTGTATTATGTGATAGTATACCATTTGTATAATATCTTCTATTTGAATTTTCTGACAATTCAAAGTCATACATATTTTCAAGTCTTTCAAGATTTTTAACTGATGTTACAATGGAGTTTCCAGAATCAGTAATTATAGAATCACCAACATTAAGATTTTTGACAAATATCTCATCACCATTTTCTAAAAATACTATATGGTCATCAGCACATTCAAGGGACATCCCATTTTCTAATTTTAGT
>JAKIZO010000094.1:291-900 GCA_022707965.1 Bacteroidota bacterium | reverse complement strand
GTTGTCGATAGTTCTAATTTCACTACTCGTAGTATAGAAACTGCTGGATATACTTCTAATCCTTTAGAAGATAACAGTTTATCTAATTATACAGTATTACAAATTCCTGCTTCTGAAATGGTCATCAATATTAATAGTGATTTAGATAAAAAAAATGCAGAGAGAACAAAAAATATGTTTATTCTTGGATTACTATATAATATGTTCAGTTTCGACCTAAAGCCTGCTATTAACTATATTAATAATAAATTTAAAAATAAATCTCAATTAATAGAAGCTAATTTAAAATCTTTAGAACATGGTTATAAATATAGCGAAACTATAGAAAATTTTCCTAAATTTTATTTAGCAAAATGTGAACTTTTACCAGGAAAATATAGAGATATACAAGGGAATGTAGCTACTGCATGGGGTTTAATGGCAGCTGCAGAAAAAGCAGGCCTTCATTTATTTGTTGGTTCTTATCCTATTACTCCTGCAACAGAAATTTTAGTTGAACTTTCTAAACATAGAGAATTAGGAGTTAAAACATTTCAAGCTGAAGATGAGATAGCAGGTATAACATCTGCTATAGGAGCTAGTTTTGCCGGTTCATTAGCAGCTACTACT
>JAKIZO010000094.1:0-265 GCA_022707965.1 Bacteroidota bacterium | reverse complement strand
CCTGGATTGTCGTTAAAAGTAGAAGCTATGGGATTGGCAGTTATGACTGAGTTACCAATAGTAATCGTAGATGTACAAAGAGCTGGTCCCTCTACTGGTATGCCTACCAAAAGTGAGCAAGCAGATTTATATATGTCTATGTTTGGTCGTAATGGCGAAGCACCTATTCCTATTATCGCTGCATCATCATCAGTAGATTGCTTTTTTGCTGCTTTTGAAGCTGCTAAGATAGCATTGGAACATATGACTCCTGTTATTTTACTTT
>JAKIZO010000093.1:653-914 GCA_022707965.1 Bacteroidota bacterium | reverse complement strand
TTTCCATAAGAGGGAACCCTCCTTCACAAAGCATTATCGCAACATCAAATTGTTTTTCAAAAGGTAGATTGCGGGCGTCATGCCTGAAAAAATCAACTTTTACGCCGGCTTTATTTGCCTTTTCTTCCGCTTTTTTAAGTAATGATATAGACAAATCGATGCCCGTAACTTGATAACCTCTTTTTGCTAGTTCAATAGAATGACGACCTGTTCCACATCCAACATCAATTATCTTTAACGATTTGTTAAAATTTAGCTCTT
>JAKIZO010000093.1:0-643 GCA_022707965.1 Bacteroidota bacterium | reverse complement strand
TCTTGCAAAACTCTGAATGCTTCTTTTGCCATTCTTCTAATCATGCCAAGATATTGGTCGTAATTTTCAAAAAGTCCTTTGTAGTCAAATGGTGCGTTAAAATACGGTGGAGAAGTAATAATTAAATGAATACTTTCATCTAGGATTTCTATCATACTCATAGAATTGCCAAATATTAATTTATGTTGTGTTTTCATTTAATCTTTTTCTCCAAAATTACATTATACATTCTTATTTACCAATTTTATTTTTCATATTGCCGAGAACGTTTTGCGGCTATGCGCCGTTTTAATGGCGTATAGCCGCTGTTAGGCGAAGTCAATTAATCTTTTTTCCATTCAATATGCCCGTTGATATTGAACTTTTCGTATGTTTTCAGAATCTCTTCACAAAATTTTTTAGTTTCAGTGTCGCCAATTCTTTTCGCTGTCTCCCATAGTCTTATGAACATTTTTTTGCCACTTTCTGTTTGGTTGTAATTTTTCTTTCTAAAGTTACAAATTGAGCAAAGTGTCTGCCCATTTTCCAATGTTGCCTTACCACCCTTGTCTTTAGGTAAAATATGGTCAACATGTAACTCATAACCTTCTTTTGAACTTCTACCGCAAATTATACATTTATAACCATCTCTTTTAAGTATTTG
>JAKIZO010000092.1:337-935 GCA_022707965.1 Bacteroidota bacterium | reverse complement strand
ACATTACGTACAACAATCAATAACTTTGAATTTAATAATTTAAGACCTATTACAAGGTCAATGCTAACCTGGTGGGCATTTAAAGATGAAAATCAAAAAATAATTCCAAAAATCAATATCAACTTTGATATCGAACATATTTTTTCAAAAAAACGTCAAGAAAACGAAAATACACTTAGTAACACAAAACTTATAGAATCCCTTGGTAACAAATCCTTACTTGAAAAAACGATAAATATCAGGGCTTCTGATTATAGATTTAGTGATAAAATTAAATACTACAAAGGCTTTATTAATGATAAAGATAAGAAAATAGAAGGAACAATGATTTCTGAACTAATTCAATTGGCAAATACTAAAACCGACTTTACAGAAGAAGATATTATTGAGAGAAACGAAAAAATAGTGAATGAGTTTATTAATTTTTTAAAGCAGAAGAAGTTATTAAAACAATAATCACTGCCGCTAACAGCGGCTATACGCCATTAAAACGGCGCATAGCCGCGAAACGTTAGCAGCAAATTAAAAACGACAGAAATGAAACATCTAATTTTAATGACATTTTTTTTAACAGCATTGACAAACTTAAATGCGCAGT
>JAKIZO010000092.1:0-327 GCA_022707965.1 Bacteroidota bacterium | reverse complement strand
CTTCATCAAGAGACTACTTTGTAATTAATGAAAGAACCAGACAGAGAGTTCGGACAAGAAATCCTAATGTGAAGATTTTTCAAAACGGGTCTGATTACAAATTAATTATTGATGATTTTGATGAACCTGTAATCTGCAAAAAATTAAAAAACGTAATTGAAACTCAAATTTCAGGTGAATTTAAAGGTTGGGAAGGTGAAACAATTTTTAAAATGATGAATGGTCAAATTTGGCAACAATCAACATATGCGTATATGTATCATTACGCATATAGCCCAAGTGTTTTAATTTACGAATTCAAAGGCTCTTGGACTATGAAAGTAGAAG
>JAKIZO010000091.1:711-967 GCA_022707965.1 Bacteroidota bacterium | reverse complement strand
CACAGACTAAAATTATATCTCTAAGAGCAAACGTTATTCGTCCAATTGAGATTAAGCCTGCAAATTACATTGTATTTGACAATCCAAAAGTTGGTGTTGAAAGTACTGCTAAATTCTTCATTAAGAATAACACTAATAAACCAATCACAATAAGTGATTTCAAAACTGAACCCAGAATTTTAAAAATCAATCTTGTTGGCGAAAAACAAATTCAGCCCAATGAAGAAATTGAAATTATAGCAAGGATAATACCCGA
>JAKIZO010000091.1:381-619 GCA_022707965.1 Bacteroidota bacterium | reverse complement strand
ATGGAAACGTTACTGAATCACCAATTTTTAATTCGAAATAAACATAAATTGTTATCACGATTTTGTAAAGTTACTGTAAAGTTTCCCCTTACCCTGTTTTTAGGGAACCTTCGGAAGGTTTGAAACCTTCCGAAGGATATTTGAAAGATTTGTTAAAAGTCAGCCACAAACTATTTACATTGCTTTAGCGGTCGCAGCTGATAAAAATTCGATATTCATTCTACTAATAAATCTAACT
>JAKIZO010000091.1:0-323 GCA_022707965.1 Bacteroidota bacterium | reverse complement strand
CACCAAAACCCTCTTTATCCATTTGTTCAATCATAGCAATTGCACGTTTTTTTCGTTCAGGTTGTCCTTGTGGAAGCAATGGCAATTGCATAATTTTTGCTGCTGTGAATAACATAGCCGCACCATTAGGACAAGAAGCAACACAAGCACCACATCCAATACATTGAGCAGCATCCATTGCTAAATCAGCATTCTCTTTTGGCACGGGAATAGAATTTGCATCCTGAGCAGCACCAGTATTGACAGAAACATATCCACCAGCAGCAATTATCCTATCTAATGCAGAACGGTCGACAACTAAGTCTTTAATAACAGGGAAGGCA
>JAKIZO010000090.1:452-1048 GCA_022707965.1 Bacteroidota bacterium | reverse complement strand
TAGATTGTGCTGCTATCACACCAACAGCCTCTCCCATATTCACTAATTTACCTATAGCTAAATTTCTACCATAGCATTTAGCACATACACCATGTCTAGATTCGCAGGTGAGTACTGAGCGAATTTCTACTTCTGTGATACCAGCATCTATTATAGCTTGGGCTTTATCCTCAGTAATCTCTTCACCTTCATGAACAATTATTTCACCAGTAATAGGCTTTTGTATATCATGCAGAGAGACTCTACCTAAAATACGATCATATAAAGATTCAACAATTTCATCACCATTACGTAGATCACTAACTATTAAGCCACGTAAAGTGCCGCAATCATCTTCAGTAACAATGACATCTTGTGCTACATCAACTAATCTACGAGTTAGATAACCAGCGTCTGCAGTTTTAAGAGCAGTATCTGCTAATCCTTTTCTTGCACCGTGTGATGAAATAAAGTATTCAAGCATTGACAAGCCTTCTTTGAAATTTGCTATAATAGGATTTTCAATAATTTCTGAGCTGGAAGTAGCACTCTTTTGAGGT
Organism: Bacteroidota bacterium; assembly: GCA_022707965.1. GTDB lineage: Bacteria > Bacteroidota > Ignavibacteria > Kapaibacteriales > UBA2268 > JAKIZO01. The sequence goes on along the minus strand of JAKIZO010000090.1, from coordinate 509 downwards.
TTAGCCATCAATCCACGCATACCACATAGCTGACGTATCTGCTCTTTAGAACCTCTA
>JAKIZO010000090.1:0-388 GCA_022707965.1 Bacteroidota bacterium | reverse complement strand
TGAAACCTTGTTTATCATTAGCTATTTGTTTAATTAATATTTGAGTTAATTTGGCATTAGCATGTGTCCATGTGTCTATTACTTGATTATAGCGCTCATTATTAGTAATTAAGCCCATATTATAATTTGCCATTATCTCGTCTACTTCTTCTTTAGCTTCATTGATAATATCAACTTTTTCTTCTGGTATTATTAAATCACCCAAATTAAAAGATAATCCACCTTTGAATGCTATTTGATAACCTAAGTGTTTCACGTCATCTAGAAATTGAGTAGTTACGACATTATTTGTAGCTTTTAAAACATCAGCAATAATGTCTCTAATAATACTTTTAGTAATCACTTTATTTATAAAACCAACCTCTTCAGGAACAATTTCATTCATAAT
>JAKIZO010000008.1 GCA_022707965.1 Bacteroidota bacterium | reverse complement strand
TAAGGGAAGTGAATTTCATTTCGTTCGGTATCGTAAATTGCGATAAAGAAATTACGAGCAAAAATGAGCTGAGAAATGGAATGATGGATAAATTTGTAAAGGTCTTGAAGATTGTCAAGATTATAAGCAGCTTCCGAGATGCTATAGACAGCCTGCTGCAATTTCTCTGACAACTTACGTTGAGAGATATCCTCGGCTGTACCCTCGATATATAGGACATTGCCATTTGCGTCTCTTACCACTCTTGATTTTTCCAGAACGTTAAGTGTTGAGCCATCTTTTTTTACCCAGGTGCTTTCGAAAACCTGAATTTCGTCGCTTGAAAGAATAGAATTAAGAAAAGATTGGCGTTCAGAGGTATTAATAAAGCCTTCAAAATTTAAATTTCTTTCTTTAAGTTCATTAATCGAATCAAAACCGAGCATTTTAACAAGAGTAGGATTGGCAAGAATAATTCTGCCATCAAGAGTAGAGCGGTAAATCCCGACAGGGACGTTGTTGAACAAGTTACGATAAATTTCACGGCTACGTTTAAGTTCTTCTTCAATACGGATGCGTTCTTGAATCTCCATTTGGAGTTTCATTGTTCGCTTTTCGATAATTGCTTCGAGTTCCTGGTTGATGCGTTTAATGTCTTCTTCCAGTTTTTTGAATTCGGTTATATCGCGAGCAATACTAATTAGACCGGCAGGATTACCATCTTGGTCGAAAAATGGAGTTTTGATGTTGTCGAGGATATGCAATGAGTTATCGGAGAATCTCAAAATTTGTTCGGAGCGAACAGTAGTTTTAGTTTCGAAAACAGTTTTATCGAAATCAGTGAAAGTGTCGGCTTCTTCTTTTGAGAAAAGGTCGTAATCGGTTTTTCCAATAATATTCTCTTTTGGGAGGTTTAAAAATTTGGAGTAAGCATCGTTGCAATTAATATATTTGCCTGTAATATCCTTGACCAGAATAAAATCCGGAACATTGTCAATCAATTTAGAGAGCAATTCCGATTGCTTTTGAATTTCGAGAGTGCGTTCCAAAACTGTTTGTTTTAATTCTAAATTAGTTTTGGATAAGATTATTTCAGCTTCTTTGAATTTTGTAATATCATTGATAAAAATACAAGCACCAGATATTTGTTCACCAACTATAACGGGATAGAGAGAGATTTCGTAATAAATAGAAGTATTTTTTATTGTTACTTCATTTACGAAATTAGATGAAGTACCATTATAAACACTTTCGAGTTTATCAAGTATGGAGGGAACATTATTAAAGAGGAAGTAAATATCGCAATGGTCGCTTACGTCGTAGCCGGAAATAAATTTAACAGCATCAATAAATACCTGGTTGTATTTAGTTATTTTTTTATTAACATCAAAGAGAGCAATACCGATGTGAGAATAATTAATAGCAGTTGTGAGATTGGCTTCGATTAATTTTTGCTGTTCTTCGGCAATTTTCTTGTAAGTAATGTCTCTTAATGTAACAAAAATGAGATTATAGCCATCTTTTTGAACGGGTTTAAGATACACCTCGGTATAAATCAATTGATTATCAGCATTTAGATGCAACCATTCAAAAATATTAACACCTTTTGAATAGGCAATATCTATCATTTGTTTAGCTTTTTCAATCGAGCTTATTCCATCGGGTTGGTAAGGTGGCGAAAAATCATAAGGATGCTTGCCGATTATTTCATCTTTACTTTTCAGAGCAAAAATTTTCAATGCTTGTTGGTTGCAATCAGTATAGGTATCGCCATCGAGAAAATAAAAGGCATCGGCAGCTTCTTCGAAGAAAAAAGAGTAGAGTTTTTGCTGTTCTTGAATGATTTTTTGATTTTGCTCGACCTCGGTAATATCGATAAAAGCAGCATAAAATTCGGTTTGTTTATCTCTGATAATGGCTTTTACTACACCGGACAAGCTAACAATTGAGCCGTTAGCATCATAAACCTTGATGTAGCAAGGGATGGTTTCATTAAAATCAATTGCCTCGTTGCACGCATTGAAGAAGCTATCGATATAATCTGTGATAACAAATGAAGTAATATGCTTGCCGACAATCTCGTTTGTCGGTAGTCCAAGCACAGTAGAAGTAATTTTATTTGCAGAAATAACTTTTCCTTCGGTATCTATATTAAAGAAAAGAACGGGTGAACTATCGTAGAGGAATTTATACCAATTACGAGAAACATCAAGTTCGTGCTTGATTAAATTCAACTCGTTATTTTTAATTGAAATATCGATGAGAAAATTTTTTATTTCATTGAAGTCAGGCTCAATTTCTTTGGCAATTTCCTTGCATTCAGGGCAAGAAGCATTGAGCATTTTCTTCAATATATTTTCAAGAGTAATAAAAGCATCCATAAAAATTAAAAACTAATAATGTATTACTATAAATTAATATAAAAAAAATATAATTACAATAAGATAAAATACTTAATTGTGAATTTTTAAAAAGAAAAAGAACTATCTAAAAAGATAAAATGCAAACGAATGCGAATGACATTCCTTAATTTATGGCTGTCTCGAAAGAACCGACTTTTATATTATTTGTAGTGGCAATTCTTGAATTACACGTAAAGTTTCAAAGAAATACAATGATAATAAAAAACCTTCGGAAGGTTCGAAACCTTCCGAAAGTTCAATACAGTTACATTTTAAACAAATTAATAAATAATTGAAAAGATTATTCGCAGCCAAGAGCTCTAATGTTGTCGCGAGCAGTTTTGTTATTCGGATTAATTTTCAGAACGAGTTTGTAATTTCTGCAAGCTGCATCATTTTGACCTTGCCCGTGGTATGCGACAGCAGTGAACAATGCAGCAAATTCATTATCGGGCATAGCGGCAAGCCAATCACGACCAACTTTTTCGAGGTCTTTATATTTTTTCTGTTCGAGTTTCATCTGGGCAAGTTTTGCAAAAGCTTGATTAAGTTCGGACTTATATTTTTCAACATCAGCAGTCCCCGCAGATATAGCACGGGCAAACATTTCTTCTGCTTTTACGTTATCATTCAGGTTTGCATAAACGTCGCCCAAATAAATCATAGACCAGAGGAAAGCAGGGTTGAGTTCGATTGCTTTTTGCAATGGAGCAATTGCTTGCTGGGAGTTTCCATCGAAGAAGTAGCTTAATCCAATGAAATAGTGAATAAGGTAGTTATTTTCATCGTTGCACTCATTTGTAGCTAATCTTTTATTTAGAATTTCGATAGATTCCTTGTAGCGTTTCATTTTATTAAGCGAAGTGCCAAGAACATACATAAGCTGGCAGTTTTCGACAGGATTCATATCAATTGCTTGTTTCCATTTTTCGACAGCGACGTTTGTATCGCCAGCAAACAAAGCAGCCTGTCCCCAGCGGCGGATGTCTTCCATTTGAAGGGTTTCGGTAGCACTTAATTCTTCGTAAGTCTTTTCAGAAAGTGAATAATCACCTTCGGAAAGGAAGCATCTTGCAAGAAGCAATTTAGCACGAGCAGCAGCGGTATCAATTTCAGTTGCAACTATGCGAAGATGAGTGCGAGCAGAATCGCAGCGACCAAGTTCGTATAATGATTGAGCAAGATACCAACGACCTAATGAACCACTGGGGCGCAGTTGAATATAGTTGTTGAGCGATTGCGCGGCTTGAACATAATTCTTTGAGAAGAAAAAGAGTTTGCCCTGTTCGAACCAGGCACGAGCATTTTTAGGGTCTTTTTGAGTAAGGGTATTCCATTCCTGCAAGGAACGAGTAAAATAGAGGTTAGCTAAATCAGGATTAACTTCATTTTCACGAATACCGAGCCAGTAATAAGATTGAGCAAGCTTCATTCTTGCTTCGTTTAAATCAGGATTGATTGATAGAGCTGCTTCGTAGCTATCTTTTGATAGTTCGTATACTCTTTGCTGGTAGTAGATGTCTCCACGCTTAATATTGGCTTCGACATTATTTTTGTCCATATCCAAGGCACGAGCAACAGCAAGTTCAGCCTGGTTAAGTGAATCAGCTCTGAGGTAGACATCGACAAGAAGAAGCCAATTGCTGATTTCTTTTTTCTCGTCAAGAGCAAGCCTTCTCAGGATTCTGACTGCTTCTGAATGGTAAGAATTTATCGAAAGAGTGTTAGCTAATTTTCTAAGCACAAAGGGCTTGCTTGAAATTTTTTCAGCCTGACGCATAACTTCCAGTGCTTTCTCGTTTCGTCCAAGTTCGAGATAAACATCATTGCAAAGCAGGTGCAAATCTAAATCCTTTGGATTTTCGGCAAGTGCAGCGGGGATGAAACTTTCGGCTAATTCATAATTTTTATCATTCAAAGCCGACAAGAAATTTTGCTTTGCTTGTTGAGCAAAAGAGACTGAGAAGCTGAATAGAAGCAGCACAAAAAATAATCTGAATTTCATATTAATCCTCTTTTATTAAATTAAATCTTGCAAATTTCGGAACTATTCCTGCATCTTTCAGGTATTTTGTTGATGATGCCTCACGAGAAAGATGCATAGCAAACCAAAAAGGCAAATCTTTAAAATTGTTCAAGAAAAGTGCTTTGTATGTAACAATATATGGATATAATCCTTGCACAATGTAAGCTTGGTGGACAGGTTTAGGTGTAATGTATTTGCCCATAGTGTCGGTATATCCAATAGGAATTGGCTTGAAATCTAAGTTTCTATGTATGTGGGATAAATAGGCAATTCCGATTGCATTTGAATTAGTGTTGACAAAGTTAAGCAATGAATCGACCGTAGAAAACAGTTGCAGGCGTCTTTGAATAGGTTTATTGCGAACAACAAGTTTATTAATGTTTGCGAAAACTGAAGAATTTTGCTCTAATGTTGCAAAAATTGGTTCATCTTTGAGGAATGGGAAATACGATTTAAGCGTTTTGCTTCTATCAGTAAGAACGTTGAAAATTTGTTCAGAATTAAGAGTATCCAGAGGTGAATCAATTTTAGTAAAAAAGCATAGAGCATCGTCGGCAATTTCTTCGTAATTATGTTTAGCCACTTTGTAAACGTTCATAAGAGAATCCTCGTCGCGAAGGTAATCTCTTGCGATGATGATAACACGAGCTTCGCCTGCAAGAAGCTTCGCCATTGCTTCGCGAGCAGAAACGGAAACAACAGTAAGATTAACATCAGGATAAGCATTTCGGTAAGAAGCAAAGAGAGTATCGAAAAGCTGAGTTAATGTATTATCGCAGTAAGCAGTGATTTCGCCACTTGTCATTGATTCACGTTGAGCAGGCTGCTTATCAGATTTTTCGTTGCAGGAGACAAGAAAGAGCATCAACGATATTGCTGCAATAATAATATTATTTCTCATTTTCATTGTTGTCCTCATTAATATTGAAATTGTATCTTTCAAGTTGCGTTCTATACATTATTAGACGATACACACCAAAAAGAGTTACTACAATGCCCATTACGATTATCAAAGTGCTATCGTGAAGTTCGTTTTTATAAAGAATGCCATAAATTATAAAGGCAATACCCAAAATTATCATTAAAATACGAACGCTGTAATTCACAAATTTTGAGAACATAGAACACTCACAAATTTATAACTTACAAATTTATCAAATTTTTATTAATAATTAATTAAGTATAGCGAAAAAAATAATATGTATCAATAAATGAACAAAAATTAAATCAATTTTCATAATTGGAGGACTGATTGGAAGCATTATGAATTTATTATATTTATTTATTATTGCTTTTTTTATAAATTTGTAAAATTATCTAACTATTTTGCAGTGCAATATGAAAAAAACGATTTGCACAATTATATTATGCTATTTGAGTTTTGCCTTCACCTATAATATTTCAACTGCACAAATTGATTACAGTATTTATCGATTGCCAAAGGACGAATTCAGTGATTCGCTTGCGAAGGAGATGGCTTTTTCATCGTTGAAATCGGCAACCGGACTATTAGAAAAGGAAATTGAACCAGATAAGTATATTTTAGGGCAGGGCGATGAATTAGCAATATCTATTATTTCTGCGAAACCCAAGCATTTTGAAATAAGTATTTCGCCCGAGGGGGCTTTGCTAATTCCTGGAATTGGGAAAATTGATTTAAAAGGAAAAACATTAACGCAGGCAATTTCATTAATCGAGGAATTAATTCGCAAAAGGCTTAATCCAGCGGAAATCCATATCACTTTGCAAAAGATTAGGCAGTTTAAGGTTAGCGTCAGTGGACAGGTTGTGCGAAATGGTATTTACCCGGCAACGCCTGCTGATAGAGTGTCTGAGGTGATTGACAAAGCTGGTGGATTGAGGCGGGAAGCTTCGTGGCGAAATATCATATTGTTGAGAAACAATGGCGAACAAAAAAATGTTGATTTGATGAAATTCTATTTTCTTGGAGATGAGGAAGCGAATCCTTATGTGCTTGGTGGAGATAAAATAATTGTGCCGGAAATAAACGAAAAATCTATTATTGGGCTATATGGTGATGTTGTAAACAAAGGTTTATTTGAATACCGTGATGGAGATAGTTTATCGACATTGTTGAAGTTTGGGCTTGGATTCACTGAATCTGCTTTTCTTGATTCGGTCGAATATTATTCTGCTCAAAAAACAGGTTTTCAGGTGAGTTTTCTTGATTTATCCTTTTTAAAAAATCAGAATTTAAGCACGGAGAAAATCAGGAATGATTTCCCGCTAAATTCGGGAGATAGAATTTTTGTTCGAAGCATACCTAAATGGAGAAAGCTGCATTATGTAGTAATCAAAGGCGAGGTGAATTTCCCTGGTTATTATGCAATTGAAGAGAAAAAGGATAGAGTTACTGATTTGATACGCAGAGCAGGTGGTTTTACAGACGAGGCAGCTGTTGAGTTTGTTGAATACATTAGCCAATATGAGCTGGAAAAACCTGATTTGGAAATGGAAAGATTAAGCAGAGTGTTGCCATCTGAAATGTCGGAAAGCGAATTCAGGTATTTTCAATCAAGGAAGACTGAAAGAAAAGGAGTTATCTCGATAGATTTTCGGAAAATTATGAACAATCCGAACACACCGGACAATTTTTATTTAACTCATAGAGATTCAATAGTAGTTCCATCAATTAAAAAATTTGTGAACGTTCAGGGAAGAGTTGCAAAACCTGGTTTGATTGCATTTCGTCCGGGTGCTGATTATATGGAATACATTGAGTTAGCCGGTGGATTTGGATATAGAGCAGACGAAAGCGAAACAATGATAAACAAGCACAGTGGTGGTTTGTTCCGGGCAAAGAAAAGAGATTACGTTATTGAACCCGGGGACGTAATATTAGTGCCGCCTGAGCGTGAATTGACATTTATGGAAGCATTCACCAAAGGGCTAACAATTGCTACGCAAATTCTCACAATAGCCGGGGTTGTTCTTGCATTTTCAAACATTAATAAGAAATAGATGAAAGAAACAGAAGCAAAAATTGAAAGCATTGGAATAAACAAATTTTTCGAGATATATAAGAAACACTCGAAAAGAATTTGGATAATTGTAGTAATTGCTTGTGTGGTTACTTTTATTTTTTCGCTAATTATGCCACACACATACAGAACATATACAACAGTGATGCCACCCAAGCAAGGCGAAAACACGGGGCTATCAGGAATTCTGCAAAATTTTACGGGCGGACTTCCATCGGGATTGTCTCTTCCAGGAAGTTCGAATAATCAATCGTTAGTTCTGGCTGATATATTGAGAAGCAGGGCAATAGCTGAGCATTTAATTAAGGAACTTAATTTAAAACGATTGCCGCAGTACGATGGGATGACGCACAATGAACTAATTGAGTATCTGCAGGAGAATTTTAAAGTCGATGTAGAGAAAACGGGGCTAATTGTATTCCAGACTTCTGCAAAAACGTGTTTTTTCCCATCATCGCAGGAAAAGCAGGAGACAAAACAATTAGCGAAGAAATTTGCAGATGAAGCAGTAAAGGGCTTAGATTTAATTGTTAGGTCGAAAAATACATCAGCGGCGAAAAAATCAAGAATGTATATTGAAAAAGAATTAGCAAAATATAGAGAAAAATCGGATTCGATAGACAATATTCTTGAAAACTTTCAGCGAACTAACAGAGTTCTTAAAATTGACGACCAAACTCAGGCACTTGTGAAACAGGCAATAGAAGTTGGGTTGCAATTGGCAAAAGCTGAGATGGAACTGAACATTGCAAAAAATGAGTTAAGCAAGGATAATCCATATCTAATCCAGCAGCAGAATATAGTAAACCAATTGAGAAAACAGTATAATGCGGTGCAAAGTGGAGGATTGACGGGTTCGGACGGTTTTTCGATACCTTTCGATAAAATACCAGGTCTTGCAAGGGAATACGCAAATTTATACAGAGACAAGAAAATCGTTGAGCAAATCATTATGTATCTCGAAACGCAACGGCATCAGGAAGCAATACAGGAAAATCGGGACGTTCCAACAGTTGAAGTGCTGGATAAGGCATTTGTTCCCGACAAACAAGCTTCGCCCAACAAAAAATTAATGGTGCTGCTGGCGTTTGTTTTATCATTTATATTAACTTTGATGTATTATACTTATAAAGAGTTCAGGATTTATTCGAAAGAAGCAGAAAATGAGCCTAATCAATAAAATAAAGTCCAACAGGTGGAAAGCATTTGGACTAGTTGTATTAGCAGCAATTCTTATCATCACTTATATAGATAATGTATTTAAAGTAAATAGTTTGTTGTCGGAAATTCAGCAACTTGAAAAGCAGTATGATGAGGTTCGGACGTCAAATCAAGTATTAATCACAAAAATAATTGAACTGGAAAGTGCATCAAGAATTACGAAAATTGCAGAAGAAAAATTAGGGATGAACAAACCAACAAAAGTGCCTCAAAAAATTAAATTGAGAAATGAAGAGTAGTGAAGAAAATACATATACAAGACGGAAGAAATTCTGGAAGTTCTGGCTTTTGATGATTGCAATAAATATTGGTTTATTGATTGTAATAGGGCGGTTATTTCAGCTGCAAGTACTAAAAGCTTCGTATTACAAAGATAAAGCACGTCGTCAGCACGAAACCAAATTAGATTTAAGCTCGCAGCGAGGTAATATTTACGACAGGAATGGCAATTTGCTTGCCTCATCAGTTAAGAGTTACTCGATAGCGGTAGACCCCAATTTATTGCAAAAAAAAGCAGAAATCTTGAAAATCATAGAAAAGAATTTAGGAATATCGGCAGAAAGCTTAAACAAGAAGATAGCATCGGCGAAAGGTTCTTTTTTGTGGCTTGTGAGAGGAGTTACACCAGAAAAAGTAAAAGAATTGCTATATATCAAAGATAGAGGACTGATATTAATTGAAGAACCCCGACGGCAATATCATTATGGTTCGCTTGCATCGCAAATTATTGGTTGCACAGACATAGACAATCGAGGGCTTACGGGAATAGAATTAAGTTACGACAGCATACTTACGGGCAGAAGTGGATATATGATAATGTTTAGAGATGGGCTGGGCAGGTTGCGACCATCGGCAGATTTACCGATAATACGACCAACAAACGGGTATTCGTTGCAGCTTACGCTGGATATTGATTTGCAAAGGATTATAGAATTTGAGTTAATGCAAGGTGTTAAGAATTCGTTTGCAGAATCGGGAACAGTTGTTGCAATCAAGCCATCTACAGGTGAAGTGCTTGCAATGGCGACCTATCCAAATTTCAATCCAAACGACCCATCTACATACATAAATGCAAATATGCGAAATCGTTCTATCACCGATGTTTACGAACCTGGCTCAACCTTCAAAGTAGTTACAGCGGCGGCGGCTCTCGAAGAAAATATTACGAAGCTTGAAGACAAATACAACGGTTTTCAAGGTGAATTACATTTTTCAAACTATGTGATAAAGGATGTGCATCCACTTGGTATTGCAACATTCAGGGAAGGAATGGTGCATTCGAGCAATATAATTTTGTCGAGTGTCGCAGCGAAGATACCTGATTATAAATTCTACAAATACATTAGAGATTTCGGTTTTGGAATTCCAACGCGTATTGATTTGCCAGGCGAAGTATCGGGGAAGATACAGAGAGCAGAACAGATGAATGTGTCAACTAAAAGATTTATTGGTTTTGGCTATGGAATATTGGCGACACCGCTTCAAATGGCGAATGCTTTTGCTACAATTGCCAACGGTGGAATAATGATGAAACCTTATGTAATAAATGCAATTTATGACGAGAAAGGGAATTTAATTAAGAAATTCAATCCAGAAAAAATTAGACGTGTTGTTTCTGAAAATACAACGCATACTCTTACGAATGTATTAAAAGAAGTAGTAGAGAAAGGAACAGGGGTTGCAGCAAAAATAGAAGGGGTGGAAATTGCAGGGAAAACGGGCACATCGCAGCAGCTTGTCGATGGCACTTACTCAAAATCGGATTACAACGCATCATTTGCGGGCTATTTCCCAGCTGACAATCCAGAAATATGTATTCTTGTCTTTTTGGACAAGCCCAAAACGAGTATCTATGGGGGTTCGACTGCCGCCCCAATTTTCAAAAATATTGCACTGCGCTGGCTTTCAATAAAAAATCATTCGATAAAAGTTAAGAACATAGAGAATAACGCAAACGACACAGTGTATGTGCCCAATATTCAAGGACTTGAATTTTCGGAAGCAGAGAAAATTCTTCAAGAATTAGGATTGCGATATTCGACAACAGAAAAACAAGGAATAGTTAAGCAAGTATTTCCCGAACCAGGAAGAAGAATATTGCGTTCGACCGTGATAAAATTAGAGACAGCACCAGCAAAAACAGATAACGAAAAAATGCCATCAGTTGTAGGATTACCTTTGAGACGTGCAATCACTATTCTGCACACAGCGGGGATAAAAGTGCAGGTGCGTGGTTCAGGAAAAGTTGTTCGACAAGTTTGGGAACGCACAAACGGGGAACTTACCTGCACATTATTTGCAAGTCCATAATTGACCGCTATTGAGATGCTTTACTAAAAATACATCAAGCAAAAATATCATTTTTGGCACGTGATTCTTCTGCCATTTTATTTTTGTATTCAATCATTTTGTCTAAAAGCTTCGGGTCGGCAATAGCAAGCATTTTAATAGCAAGCAAACCTGCATTTTTAGCGTTTCCAATGGCAACAGTAGCCACAGGAACACCAGCTGGCATTTGAACAATAGACAGTAGAGAATCAAGTCCATTTAGTGCTTTCGACTGAACGGGGACACCAATAACGGGGAGTGGAGTATGCGATGCAATCATACCAGGTAAATGAGCAGCACCACCTGCACCTGCAATAATCACCTTAATACCGCGTTTGTGGGCGTTGCGACCGTATTCTGCCATATCATCGGGCGTGCGGTGTGCGGAAACAATCTTAATTTCGTAAGGCACGCCAAATTCTTCGCAAATATCAGCGGCAGCCTGCATAGTAGGCAGGTCGGAATCACTTCCCATAATGATACCAATAATAGGTTTCAGTTGTAGCATTTATTACCTCTATTATTAAAAATTCGATTCATCACGCCACAGAATTATTTTCCATTCTTGGCTCGGGTTTTCTCGTTTCAGGTAAAAGATAGCTTTTCCAAATACATTCAAAATATCGTTAGGTGCGAAAGTGATAGTTAGAGAGAAACTTCGAGAAACATCTAAGAAGAGAGAATCGCCCCGAGTGTAAAGAATTTCGTTCCAGACAAGGTTTAAATCCTGAGCAGCAGCAAAAAGCCGAGCAGTGGCAATCATATCTTCGCTGCGTGTCCAGGTTGGGTCTATATTCTTATCATAATTGCGGTAGTTGAAAGTGAAATCAGGATGAAGAAGCTTGCCATATAAAACGGTATCTTTATATTTATATGCGTAGCTGAAATTTTTGAACACACCTTCCACAGTTCGCTGGTCGCCAAGCTGGAAGTCGTCTTTTGCATCTCTGAGCAAAGCAGGTGCAAAAGGGTTTGTGCAAGAGGTTGCGAAAACCAATAAAAGTAATATGAAATGTGTTTTTCTCAATATAAAAGCAATTTCTTTGAAACAACTCGTTCCTGTTTATTCAAAACTATGAAATAAAGTCCATTTGACAAAAAATTCAGATTGATAATGGAGCAATCTGAAATAACGCTTGAAGAATAAACGATTTGACCAAATGAATTATATATTTCAAGTGAAGATATTTCGTTGGGATATAAAAATAGAGTTTTATCAATTATCTGAAATTCAAAATTATCCGAAAATTCATTAATTGAACTATTAAGATTATCAGCTACATAAATATCATCAACTGCAAGCTGTGGACGAGTGCCCGAAGAACCATCATTGGCATAGCAATATTTCCAGCGAAGCTGTATATAGCTTTTGTTAGCATAATCATCGGGCAATTTGATTGGACCGAAAACCTGAAAATCACCTTTTGTTTGAGAAGATGAATATACTGAATTTGGGACGTTTGTGAATTTTGATTTATCGCCAATTCGATATTGCAATTGAATGAAGTAGTTTCTCTCCCCTACGTTAAAAGTGCGAGCAGTCCATCGCAGATAAATTTCGGAACAATATCGTGTATCGAGAGCAAGCACAGCAGCACCAGGATAGCCCTCGTCATCTTGCGACAGCGATGTTGACAAAAACGAAAAGCCGTATTGCCCAAGACCGTTAAATCTTGCTTTTGATTTCAAGTTGTATGGAGAAGTCCAGTCGCCTGTCATTTCGTCTTCGAGTTTTGGGTCGGACTTTTTGAGAGTGTGAAAAATCATCGAAACGGGATAGGTTTTTGCAGGAGAATTTTCTGACCATTCATTGAAATAGTATGGTGAACCACTCAACTTGTAGGCTTGTGGGTTAGTTTGGGCAAATGCAAAATCCGAAACAATGGCAAATGCCAATAATAGGAAAAATAGCATAGTTATATATTTTGATAGTTCGTAATATATTTTTCAAATTCATCAAAAATTTGTTTGAAAATGCTCTCGGGAACTATCATTCGAAGAAAATTCTGACCAAGCGAACCTTTAAGAGTGTAATAACCTTTGACGATAATTTTAAAATATGGGACGTCGAAAGTATTATCGATTTTGATTTTACCTAATTTGGCGAGATAATCGATAAAATTTTGGTCGGTGTTTTTGTCGAAATATATATCATAGCCGATATTGCCATCAGCACAGCTTTCAGCTTCGGATATTTTAATTATTTTCAAAGCTAAAACGTATAAAATATTTAAACACAAAGAAAAAATAACTTATTTTTGTAAATTAAGCAAGGATAAAAAATTATAGTTATGAAACCAGAATTATCGGTAATAATACCAGCATATAATGAAGAAGCAAGATTAGGTAATACATTAAGCCTGATTACACAATATTTAAGAAACACTAATTTGAATTATGAAATTATTGTTTCGGACGATGGTTCGCGGGACAGAACAAAGGAAGTCGCCCGAAGTTTCGAAGAAGTGAAGGTAATAGGCGATGGGATAAATTACGGGAAAGGTGCAGCTGTTCGGCGTGGAATGCTTGCTGCAAACGGAGAATACAGATTATTTACTGATGCGGATTTATCTACTCCAATATATGAAATCGAGAAGCTTAAGAAATTTTTGAAAGATGGATATGATGTTTGTATAGGTTCGAGGGCAGTGGATTATAAATTAATCAGGAAGCACCAGCCATTTTACAGAGAATTTATGGGCAAAACATTTAATAAAATTGTTCAGTTACTTGTAGTAAAAGGGATTAAGGACACACAGTGCGGGTTTAAATGTTTTCGAGAACAAGCAGCAGTGGATATTTTCAGCAGAGCGAAAATCAATGGATTTTCTTTTGATGTGGAAATATTATATTTAGCCAAAAAATTGAATTATAAGATAAAAGAAGTTGGAGTTGAATGGTATAATGACGAACGAACAACTGTCGACCCAATAAAAGATAGTATTAAGATGTTTGCGGAAATTCTCAAAATCAGACGAATTCACTCGGATTTGAAATAATGAATTTATTAGAAAAATTCGATAAAATTCAAAAAGTTCTATTCAGACCAAGCACAGAAAATTTATGGAAGCGAAATTTAATCATTCTTGCGGCAGCTCAGTTTATTGCAATGGTGGGAATGAACGGGCTTGTGCCGTTTCTTCCGTTGTTTGTCCTTGAATTAGGTGTGCGGGACCCCGTGCAGGCAAAGTTTTGGAGCAGCATGGTGTTTGCGGGACCGTATTTTCTGTCGATATTTGCTGTGCCGGTGTGGGGAATGCTTGGAGATAGATACGGGCAGAAGAAAATGGTAATTCGTGCAATTTTCGGATTAGCATTAGCAGTATTTTTAATGGGATTTTCGGTAAATGTGCATCAATTATTTGCATTAAGGGTTTTTCAGGGGGCGTCGAGTGGATTTATTGCAGCAGCATTGGCGTTTGTAAGCAAGAATACACCAAAAAATCGCAATGGTTACGCAATTGGCATGTTGCAAAGTGCATCATCTGCGGGAATAATTATTGGACCATTTTTCGGGGGAATTCTATCCGATGCAAGTGGAGTAAGAAGCGTATTCATTATTGTTGCAATGCTATGCGTTATAAGTGGAATATTGATTATCGGGTTTGTCAAAGAACAAAGAGTAGAAGCAACAAACACTCGAAATAAAGTTCGGGATAATTTAAAGACTGTAATTCACAATAAAGAAATGTCCAAGATAATATTGTTAATTACACTATCACAAATGGCTATATTACTATCAAATCCAATTTTTCCTTATTATGTTTCAAGGCTTGGAGCACCACAAAGTCTATTGTCGACGATTACAGGACTATTGGTTGCTACTGTTGGAATATTCAGCATTATTTTCGCACCTTACTGGGGAAGAAAAAACGATACAACTGCATATAGTAAGATATTTTCGCCTGCGGTGTTTATTGCGGGGTGTGCATCTTTGCTGCACGTGATTTCAAATCATTATCTATGGTTATTTCCAATTCGAGGGGTTGTTGGAGTGTTTTTTGCAGCAATCGCACCAAGTTTGTATTCAGCATTAAGCTACCGTTCACAGGAAAGCAACAAAGGTGGAATTATGGGAATTGCTTCCTCTGCAAATTTGTTTGGTGCATTGCTTAGTTATCTGAGTTGCAGTGTGATTGTGTCGCACCTTGATATGGTGTGGACTTTTGTCGTTTCGGGTATAATTTTAATAATGTTATCTATTTGGGCAAAAGTCAGTTGATTTAGTTGTCAATGCCAGCCCAATCGCCCCAAAAAGTAGGAACAATTTTATTTTCATCGGTTCTAAATTCAAGAGTTACCTTCACAGTTCTTTCGTCCCCGCCCCAGTGAGTAATGGTAGGCTTAATCCAATAGTCATCAAAACCGGGCTGGTCGTTGATATATACAGTTTGTTTAGCCACAGTGTCGTAGACACCAATTCTGCAAATCGCCCAATATTGGCGGGGAATATTAACGAAGAAAAATGCGTGTTCGCCGGGTTTTAAGCTTTGGTTAGCTTTAAGTAGATTATCGCTCCATTCGCCTGTGGGGTTCAAGCCGGCAGTAACTGCACCTGCGTTTTTGTATTGCAGGGACGTAATAGTGTATTGCGATTCGGGATTATTGACAAACTTGACATACAGCCTGTTTTTGTCCCCAGTAAGATTATTATCGGGATTTGTTGGTTCGTTTTTATCGTCATCGCAAGAAAACGCTAAAAACGAAATTGCTAATAATAAAAAGTAAAGAATTTTCATAGAATTAATCCTTAATTAAATATTTATTGTTAATCGCTTATTAAGATAAATTATTGTAAAATATAGAAAATAAAAAAGTGATGACTTAAAAGTAATAGTATTGAAATTTCGGAAGGATATTAGCAACTTACAGAAGGTTTAAGGCAAAACATAGCTGGGACGTTATTTTGCGAAGGGGATGGAGCCTACGGGAAGTATGTTATTTTTTAACATTCCATTCAGAATATTAATAACTAAATTATATTGATACCTGTTGCATACACTAATACCTGTTGCATACACAGACAAGAATGTCTGTGCTACTATAAATTTGTTTTCGTTTTTTATGGAAAACCTGGAATTGTCTCAAAAGTTTTAGTTTGGAACCTTCGGAAGGATAGTGAACCTTCCGAAGGTTATGATAAAGTGCTTTTTAGACTGCAACAATTTACTCGAAGAGTGTTTAAAATAGTTAGTAGTTTAATATTCCAGCTTGATAGACGCAACCTGGTAGAGTTTTTCCGAAGAAATCGGAAACTTGACGGGCTAAATCTACGATTTGAGGAAGCAAAATGTCTTTTCGCATATTCAATCTGTGCAGGTAATGGAGAAAATCTTCCGTAGCAACATTCCCCGAAGCAATTTTAGTGAACGGGCAGCCACCTAATCCACCAAAAGCAGTTTCAAAATATTCGACGCCCATTTGCATCGCTGCGTAAATATTTGCCATCCCAAGACCGTAAGTATTATGGAAATGGCAGGTAAGTTCAGCTTTATCGGTGCGTTTTACTATTTCACCAAATAAATCTTCGACTTGCTGAGGGAAGGCGTGACCAGCTGTATCGGCAAGAGAAATTTTGAATAAATCATTTTCTAAATATTTGTCGATGATTGATAAGACGCGTTCTTTCGAAACGCGACCCTCAAAACCGCAACCGAATGCACTCTGAACGGATACCTGGACAGCAAAACCCGCAGATTTTGCTTGGTGTGCCATTGCAATAATTCTTTGCAGTGCATCGGAAGTTCCGGTGTTTTTCTGGCTGTGAGTTTCGCTTGCAGAAACGCCCATACAAATAAGTTGAACCCCGGAATTAATTGCTCGCTCTAATCCTTTTTCGTTAAGCACAAGTCCGGAAAAAATTGGGTGCCTTGTGTTGGCATATTTCTGGTTGATTTCTTGAAAAAGCTCGTCTGTATCTGCCATTTGAGGCATTCTTTGAGGATTAACAAAAGAACCAATCTGGATAATATCAACATTTGCACTGACTAATTGGTCAATCCATTCAAGTTTTTTTTCTTTTGGGACAACAGATTTTTCCATTTGTAATCCATCTCGCATCCCAACTTCGTGAATAAAAATATTTTTCATACAAATCCTTTATTATTAACAAATACCAAATATTAAATAAACAAATAATTACTAATTTAAATATTAAAAATAATAAAAGTTTGAATAATAATGAAGATTGAGGACACTATATTTATTGAGGAAGTGCAAAAAAGATATGAGCTACTAACTGACACTTATATCAGTTTATACAATAATGCTTTGAAGAAATTCAAGAACGAAACAATTCACGATTTAAGGGTATGTTCAAGAAGAATAATCACACTGGTAGAATTTGCTTTAACAAAAATCAACTCTGTATATGGTGAAAATTTAATCAAAATATTGAAATTTTATTTCAAGAAACTGTCCAAACTTCGCGACATACAAATTTTGCAAGAAAACAACAAAGCAAAAGCAATAAATAGTAAAAATTGGCTGGCGTTTATTAATTATTTGGTTAAGCAGGAGAAAAAAACAATAAAGAAATTGCAATCACTATTTTCGCAGGAAAAGCTGACAGAAATTGAAGGGTTGTTTTTCTTCTTTGAGCTGGAAATGAGAAAAGCTTTAAATAACGGTGCAATAAAGGCAAAGGACTTAGTTGAGGCAATAAACGAGAAATATAAGCAAGTTATGATTAAATATAATCAAATTGAGATATCAGATATTGAGACAATTCATAAATTTCGAATAAAATTCAAAAAATTCCGCTATTTATATGAATTTTTGCAACAAATTGATGCTGAAAATAGCATATCGAGTAAAGAATTAGGGAAATACCAGACATTGCTTGGCGATATTCAAGATAGCGAAATACTGAACAGAAGCATATTAGTTTATTTAAAGAAGACGGGGAAATACAACCAGGCAAGCGAACTGCTATCGGATGCTGCGGGAATAAAGACAGCAGCTGTATTAAAATTCATAGAAAAGAAAAATGAAATCTATAAATTTTGGGTAGAACAATCAGAAACCGAAACCAACTAATCTGGAAACATTATCGACTACGGCACCATTATTCACATCAAAGCGAAATAAAAAGCTTGCTTCGTGTTTTTTGATAGCATCGGGACGGAAGCTTACAATCAGCTGACGAGGTGTGCCATTTGCGGGAATAGAGAGTGGGAAATTTTTCGGGCTTAAATTCTCAATTTTGAAAACGGAAGTATCGCCTGCGATAGTGAAATTATCAATAAAAACATCATTTGAGGAAAAATTGTAGAGATTGAGTGTGCTTAATTTTATTGAACCAACCTGAACAGCACCGAAATCAATATCCGATGAAAAAACAAGCGGCACGCGGTAATTAATCAATAAAAATGGACGAAAATAATCCCGAAAGAACAAAGTATCGGTAAATTGCCCAAATTTTTGCGGATTAATTTTAAGAAAAATACTATCAAAAGAAAGTGGCGATAAATTCAGGCTTACAGGATTATCGAACTGGTAATTATTTTTATTTCCTTTGATTACAATATATTTAAGCGAAAGATGCTGGGTCGAGAAATTTTCAACTTTCAATGAAAGTGTAATAGTTTTACCAAAAAGAAGATTATTTAAATCGATGTTATCGGGGACGATGGCAAAAATTGTATCGCCATCTTTGCGTAAATCCAAAATTTCACGATTTGCTTGAATATCGATGGGATTATCGCAAGCATTGATTGCCAAAGCAAGCAATATTATTAGCACAACCAGCATCAGAATTTAACCGATACACCTCCTGATAGCCCACTTTTCAAAGAGGAATGCCATTTATTTTGGAACTCATAGAAAAGACCTGTGTTTTCGAAACCAGCAAAAACATAAATTTTATTGGTAAGGTAATATTTGCCTCCAATAATAATTTTAGATACGGGTCCAATTCGAGTGCCACCAATCATACCACGAACAAAAGGACTAATTGACCTGTAATCTTCAAAAGTATACTGGTAGGACGCACCCGCCCAGAAAGCAGTGTAATTTTGTTTAATTAAAGCAGGGAATTCATCTAAATTACCTTTGAATTTTTGGACGAAGTCTTCTTGCCCAAGTTCTATTGCAACAGAATTGTTATTATCAATATCATAGATAATTGCAAAACCAAAGTTGTTCAATATTGGTTCGCTAATGGGCTTAATATTAGCATTGACAAAATTCTTAGCTTCGAAGAAGCGAATTTGCATAGAAAGATTGTCTAAAAATTCAGTTTTTGTAAAAACAGTCTCGAAAATTTGAGAAAAACGCTTTTTCTTTTTGAATGTGAAATTTGAATTTGGTTCAAAAATATCACTTTCATCAATAAAATATGCAGGGATATCGAGCGATGGCGATTGTTCTTCCTGGGCAATGGCTAACAACTCGCTTGATTGCGATGAATTAGTATTGACTTCTGGAATAGGTTTTGTAATAACAGTTGAGCTTTTCGATTTAGAAATTTGTTTCGGCGTTGCTTGATAATTTTCGCTAAAAGAGCTTGTTATTGGTATTTCCTTTGGCAAATCGTGCTTTATAGGTGCAGACGTGTTAGTTTTATTTGCTTGAAGTGGTTCATTATCAAAGAATTGATAAGAAACAAAAGATACAAGCAGCAACAATAGAAGCGAGGATAGAATAAGAGTTAATCGTTTATTCAGCAGCTTTGAATAAACGGTTTTAGGCGTATTTGGTGCAGGAACAGAAGCCACACCAATAGCGGCAAAAATGTTGTTTTTCAAAGTCTCGGGTGGAATTAAAAGAGACTTTTTCAAAGATTGGGATATAATAATTTGCTGACGCATTTCTTCCTGCAATTGCGGACTTGACGCCATAGTAAGAAAGAGGCTCTCGCGTTCGGCGGCGTCAAGTTCCCCATCGAGGAAGGCGACAATTTTTTCAGAATAGTTAATATTTAGAAAATCATTCATTTTATTTTACCTATTTTGTTTTTTTCATTTTCAGTCAGGAAAGGGGCTAAAAATTCTCTTAGTTTATTTTTAGCCCGAAAGATACGTATTCGCACCACAGGCATAGAAATACCGAGAATATCAGCGATTTCCTGATAAGAAAAGTCCATAAATTCGCGTAAAACCAAAACTTCTCTATATTTATCGGGCAAAGCATCTAAACCAATATTTATAAGTTCGTTAATTTCTTTCTTTTCGTAAGATTTATCGTAGTATGCAAAATTAAAGTTCGAAATATCAAGATGCGAAGAATTCTTAGAATTTTTTTCGTTAAGGCAAAGGTTGCGTGCAGTTTTAATTAAAAATCCAATGACATTTGTCATTTCTTTGCATTTTTTGGAAAATTCGTAGAAACGGATAAATGTTTCCTGAAAAATATCGTCCGAAGCAGGTGAGTTATTTAATATTTTTCGAATATAGGTATATATTTTTGATGAATATCTATTGTATAATTCTTCGAAAGCAAGAAAAGAGAGCTTGTCCCCTTTTGCCATCAGCAAAAAAAGCTCTTCATCTTTAATATTTTTTAAATTGTGTTTCATTTAATAGAAAAACAATCTAACTATGAAAAAGTAACAAAAAAATATCACAATTTTTCAAACGAATAATTCGTAAAAAATTGCTAATTTTATTTTTTGTCAAATATTTTCGATTAATAAAAGATGGAAATACTATTATATAATTCATTAACAAAAACAGTAGAAAAGTTTGCCCCAATCAAAGATAATGAAGTGAGAATGTATTCTTGCGGTCCGACAGTATATAATTACGCACATATTGGCAATATGAGAGCATTTCTATTTGCAGATTTCTTGCAAAGAGTGTTGCGGGTTGTGGGTGGATATAAGATGCGCTGGGTAATGA
Organism: Bacteroidota bacterium; assembly: GCA_022707965.1. Classification (GTDB taxonomy): domain Bacteria; phylum Bacteroidota; class Ignavibacteria; order Kapaibacteriales; family UBA2268; genus JAKIZO01. The sequence continues at coordinate 41,505 of JAKIZO010000008.1, read as the reverse complement.
ATATAACAGATATAGATGATAAAACTATACGCGATAGCAAGATTGGTTCGCCCGAATGGAAAGCAGAAATGGGCGAACAAACACAAGACCCAAGAGAAAATTTAAGAAAATTTACAGATTATTATCTAAAAGCGTTTATTGAAGATATTTCAAGACTTGGGATAAAACAAGAGCACTTTTATTCTATGCCAAGAGCGACGGAATATATAAAGTCAATGCAAGAATTAATATTGAATATTATGCAAAATGGCTTTGCATATATTTCAGAAGGTTCGGTATATTTTGATGTTTCTGCCTGGCGAAAAGTTGATGTGTATGGGAAATTATACAAAATAGACTTCGATAATTTCAAGAGTGGATATAGAATTGATGCAGACCAATACGAAAGAGAACAAGCAAGCGATTTTGTTTTGTGGAAAGCCCACAAAGAAGGCGAACCATATTGGGATTTTTACATTCAAGGGACGAACTATCCGGGACGCCCTGGCTGGCATATTGAGTGTTCGTCAATGGAATATGAATTATTAGGATTGCCGTTTGATATACACACAGGCGGAGTAGATTTAAAATTCCCGCATCACGAAGATGAAATTGCTCAAAGCAAGGCAGGATACAGCATAGAGCCAACAGTGTTCTGGTGCCACAATGAATTCCTGGAAGTCGAAGGCGAAAAAATGAGCAAATCGCTCGGAAATTTCTTCACTCTAAGAGACTTAATTGCCAGAGGGTTAGACCCTATAGATATACGTTTTGCTATGTTATCGGCGCATTATTCATCCAAGTATAATTTTACTTTCGACGGAATTAGTGCTGCAAGAAAAGCAAGAATGAAAGTGCAAGAATATATTTATGATTTGTGGGACAAAGCTGATGGATGTATTGACGAAAAAATTGAGGGATTAGCTCTTGAACTTCGAGATAAAGTGTTTGCAGAGCTTGCAAATGATTTGCATTCACCGAAAGCGTTAGCAGCCCTGTTTTCATTTATTAACGACAACGAAGTAGATAAAATTAGCGTGGAAGATGCAAGAAAATTATTGGCGGTGATGTCGCGTGTTAATGATATTTATGCCGCCTGGGAAATAGCCGAACGCAAGGAAGTGAAAGAAGAAATTCCGCAAGAGGTAATTGATTTAGCCGAAGAAAGACTTGCCGCTAAAAAGGCAAAAGATTTCAAGCGAGCCGATGAGATAAGGAATAAAATTACTGAAATGGGCTATTCAATAAAAGATACAAAAGAAGGTTACGAAATATCAAAGGCTAACTGATTATCTTTCTTACTGTATCGATATTCTCAATACTACCGAATAATAGAACAATATCCCCCGAATGAAGACGGAAATCAGGCGGGGGATTTATTATTACTTCCGACGAGCGTTGAACAGCGATAATAGCAATTGAATATTTGCCACGCAAATCTGCTTCGAGCAAAGTTTTCCCATCAAGGAAAGAATTTTTGTTTACTTTCGTTGCATAAGTTCGATGGTTACTAAGCTTTGATAAAAATACTTTATGTTTGATAGATTTTTTGATATTTCTGAATAGTTCATATCGATTTCCGCGAATATAGTTTGCGAATTTTTCAATATCTTCGGAAGGTACATTGAAAATGTGCAACACGCGGGTAAAAATTTCTATAGAAGTTTCGAATTCTTCGGGAATAACTTCATCAACACCTAATGAATAGAGTGCCTCCATCTCTCTATCATAACGAGTTCTAATGATTAGATAGACGTTAGGGTTCATTCTTTTAACAATTTTTGCAATTGCACGTTCAGCAATGGGGTCGGGAATAGTAGAGACAACGATTTTAGCAGAGGCAATGCCCGCTTTCATAAGAATAAGTTCGCGTGTAGCATCGCCGAAGATGATTTTTTCGCCTTTTTTGGCTTCATCTCTGACGGTAACCGGGTTCATTTCGATAATAGAATAAGGGATACTGGCAAACCGGGCAGCAGCAGCTAAATTTCTTCCGTTAAGTCCGAACCCAATTATAATAAGATGATTGCTGAGATTGAAAATATTATTTATTTCGTTATCGATTGGTTTATCTTTCCTGTATTTTTCTGGAATATAATTAATTAGAAACATCCCGAGCTCAATCAAGATAGGACTGATAGTAATGGAAAGAACAGTTGTAGCAAGAAAAAGTTGATAAGTAAAATCATCAATTAGTCCGAACGCAATACCTGTAATAGCCAAAACGAAGGCGAATTCTCCAATTTGGGCGATAGCGAGACCCGTCAAAGTGGAAACCCGAATGCTTTTAGTGAGCAGATAAGAAGGGACAAATGCAGAAATAAACTTGATTGCAACTAATAGAAATAGTGCCAAGAAAACAGTCCAATAGTTATTGATTAGAAAATTAATATCGAGAAGCATTCCGACAGAAACGAAAAAGAAGCTCGCAAAAACTTCTTTGAACGGTTCAATGTTCGATAGAGCTTCCTCGCTGTATTCGGTTTCCGAAATGACAAGTCAAGCAATAAATCCACCAAGAGCGAGCGAGATGCCAATCAAAGAAGAAATCCAAACGGTGATTATGCAAATGGACAATACCACAAGAATAAATAGTTCTTTGATGCGAGTTTTAGCAATTTGAAAAATCAGGTTTGGCATTATATATTTGACGGAAACAAAAATAAATCCGACAATAAATAGAGTTTTACCAAGAAGGATAATAATTTCTTCTTCGAAGTTAACGTCCCCGCCGACAAGTAGCGGAATAAGCAGGAACATCGGAAGAATTGCTAAATCCGGGAAAATTGATATACTCAGAGAAATCCTACCGGCGGGGCTATCGGTGCCTAAGCGGTTGGAGATAATTTTCATCACCAATACTGTGGAGGTTTGAGCAATTAGAAAACCAATAAATATTGACTGATTGAGGTCGAAATTCAAGAAAGAAGAAAGCAAAACAGACAATGCAATAGCAAGCCCGACTTGCAGTCCACCACCGACGAACACATTTCTTTTAATTGAGAATAGTTTTGTAAGTGAAAATTCTATACCAACTGAGAACAAGATTAGGATAACGCCAACTTCTGCAATAAGCTGTACATGAGACAAATCAGAGATAAGCTTTAATCCAAAAGGACCGATAAGCATCCCTGTCAGTAGGAAGCCTACAATTGAAGGAAGTTTAAGCTTATGGAACAAAAATACAACAAAAATCGAAGTGCCGATGATAATCAAAAAATCTCGTAGAAGGAGGTGTTCCATAGCTAAAATTTCAAATAGTGCATTAATTTATAGACTAAGCTGGCAGTTGTCAAATTTGGGTGGTGTAAGCCTTCGATAGGAGCCAGCTCGACAACATCAAAGCCAATAATTTTTTTGTTTTGCTTATGCATTTCGAAGAAAATATCCATCACTTCTGCATAGAAAAGCCCGTTGGGTTCGGGTGTGCCCGTAGAAGGCATAAGCGATGGGTCGAAACAATCTACATCGAAAGTAACGTAAACGTTTTCGGAAAGAGTGTCAGCAACATCTTTCTGCCAATTTTCACCCCAAAATTTTCTTCTAATTTGCCAGGCATAGAAAGTATTGATATTGTTTTGTTCGATAAAATTAGCTTCTTCGATACATTGGGCTCGAATGCCAACCTGAGTGATGTTTTTTGTGCCGAAAAATTCCACAACTCTATGCATAAACGAAGCGTGAGAATAAGGATTATCCTCATAGTTTTCGCGTAAATCCGAATGAGCATCAAAATGTAGAATAGACATATCGGGATATTTCTTGAAGTGAGATTTAATTGGGGCGGTCGAAATTGTGTGTTCGCCACCTAATGTAACAACGAGTTTCCCATCAGCGAGTAGTTTATCGACTGTTTGTTCAATCAAATCAAGAGCATCTTTATCGTGTCTCCCGTCGAATTCTACTGGGTATAGAGTAGCAATACCTTTATCAAAACAGAGCTGGCTACGGAATTCTTCGTCATAAAATTCAACATAATGAGAGGCTTCGATAATTGCATCGGGTCCTTTAGCAGTGCCTTGTCCGTAACTTGTGGTATGTTCGTAAGGAACAGGCAGAATAACTATTTTTGAATTTTCATAAGAGGAAAATTCATCTTCGATTGCAAGGAAATTTTCTGAAATATTCTTTGTTTTCATATCTACTATGCCAAATAATATAAAAAGTTATTAACGAAAAAGGCGTCTTAATAATTTATTCAATAAATTAATTATTCGTTTAATTCGTTAAAGAAGTGAAAAATAGTTAATTTGAGGGAAATATGAAAAAAGCATTGTTTTTATTATTATTTGCATTAGTTGCCACAACAAGATTATTCGCACAGGACGACGAGCTGGATAATTTTTCATTCGAGACCGAACCATTGAAAAGCGAAAGCAATCCATATTTTTCAGTAGGAGCGGGTTATCAGCTTACTTTTTTGTCGCTTAATTACGATGAAATCAACAAATATGTTGCGGACAAGCTTGGGTTAGACAAATTTGAAGGTATTTTTACTTTGGGCGGAGTGCATGGATTTACAGGTTTAGTGGTAATTCCCAATACTCGACTTGGTTTTTACGGAATAAGCGGAAGTAAGTTTACAGAAAAGGAAAATTCATCAACAAATTTGAAAAGAACAGCTGAGCTAAAAGTTGTAATTAATGGATTTTCGATTGATTACGGGATAGTCCCCGTAAAGAGTTTGGCAGTGCTTCCCGGACTGAATTTTGGTTGGGGAAATTATACACTTGAAACAACAGAGACGCCGACTTCGATTGATTGGAATGATGTGGATAGTATTAATGTCGGTTCAGCAAAAATGAACAGAATTGAGAACAAATTTATGATGGTTCAACCGCAACTAAGTGTGGAGTATGCCGTTACAAATTTTGCGATGATACGTGCAAATGTGCATTACAACTTAACTTTCGACAATCCGCTTGTAGATAAAAAATGGACATTCAACAAAGATGCAGAACTTAAAAATACACCTAATAAAATGAATAGTAATGGATTGGGATTGCAGATAGGCTTATATTTAGGTTTGTTCAATTATTAATTTGTATTTTATTAATTTTTTCATATTTTTGTAGTCTACTGATAATCGTTTACTGAGATATTAGTAGGCAAAATAAGAGGGGGGCCTGTAGCTCAATTGGTTAGAGCGCCGGACTCATAATCCGTCGGTTGGGGGTTCAAGTCCCTCCAGGCCCACAAGAAACTGCCAGAAAAGGGCAGTTTTTTTATTTTAAGAAACACGAATTAATTGCGGTAACTTACTCGAAGAATACCTGAATAATTAATCAAATAGTAGAGAATTGTTGTGTGGGGAGCAGTTTAGTTCAATTGTAAAGAAAACCATCGGAAGGTGCGGAAACCTTCCGATGGTTCAACAGTATATGAGGTTTTGCAATAGCCTTTTTACTACTTAGAACAGAGGATTAATAATTACGCACTAAACGCTGAGGACCCGCTTTTTTGACTTCATCGGGACAGCCGCTTTCGAACAGTTTAAAGTTTTCGATGTAGCGAGCAGCAAGAGCATCGTATTTGCTCCAGTATTCGTCCTTGTTGCCCCAAGCATTTGATGGTTCGAGCACATCATCGGGCACGCCCGGACAAGTAAGAGGAACACGGAAGCCAAATACTTTATCTGTTCTATATTCAACATTATCGAGCAAACCGTCCAAAGCAGCATTGAGCATATTGCGAGTATGGCGGATACTAATACGTTTGCCAACGCCAAATTTGCCACCAACCCAACCGGTATTTACAAGCCAGCAGCGAGTGCCGTGTTTTTCCATTTTGCTACGCAAAAGGTTAGCGTAGTAGAATGGATGATGAACCATAAAAGGAGCACCAAAGCAAGCACTGAAAGTAATTTCAGGTTCAATTCCAAGCCCGATTTCTGTTCCCGCAATCTTGGAGGTATACCCACTAATGAAATGATACATAGCCTGGTTCATATCCAAACGTGCAATTGGAGGAAGCACGCCAGTAGCATCGCAAGTGAGGAAAATAACATCTTTTGGATGAGTACGAGACATTTTTTCGGGTAGCGAGTTTGGAATGAAATCGAGCGGATAGGAAGCGCGTGTATTTTCTGTAAGCATATCATCGTCCAAGTCAATTTTGCGGGAAGCGGGGTCGTAGATAACATTTTCCAGAATAGTGCCGAAGCGACGTGTGCAAGAGTATATTTCAGGTTCGTGTTCAGCAGAGAGACGAATAACTTTTGCATAGCAGCCACCTTCGAAATTGAAAACGCCTTCGTCGCTCCAACCGTGTTCGTCGTCGCCGATAAGTTTACGACGTGGGTCAGCAGAAAGAGTTGTTTTTCCAGTTCCAGACAGCCCAAAGAAGAGTGCGACACTACCATCATTGCCAACATTAGCTGAGCAGTGCATAGCCATAACGTTTTCGAGAGGTTTAAGGAAGTTCATCACAGTAAAGATAGTCTTTTTGATTTCACCGCCATACATACTGCCAGCAACAATAGCCATACGTTTGGCAAAATTTATAACCATTGCGGTCTCAGTTCGAGTGCCGTCAATTTTCGGGTCGGCTTTGAACGATGGAGCAGCAAGAAGAGTAAATTCAGGGACGTGATTTTTCAGAGCGTCGCGATTTTCAATAGGGATAAACATATTGCGAGCAAAAAGGCTTTGCCAAGCGTATTCAGTAACAATTCTAATAGGCATACGGTAATTAGGGTCCGCACCGACGTAGCAATCCTGAACGAAAAGCTCTTCGCCCTGCCAGTATGCAAGCAATCGAGTAAGCAATGAATTGAAGTTTTCTTGTGTAACGGGACGGTTGTAGACACCCCACCAAATTTTGTCGCGAGTAAGTTCTTCATCGACGATAAATTTATCGTTAGCCGCGCGAGCAGTCCATTTACCAGTGTTTACAACGAGAGCACCGCCAGCAGTAAGATGACCTTCGCCACGGAAGACAGATTCCTCGATAAGAGCCGGAGTAGGCAAGTTCCAATAAACTCTATCCAAATGTTGAAGTCCGTGATTAGCAAGTTTGAAATCGCTTGCATATTCACGAGCGTGTTTGGAAGCCGGAGTAGGAAATTCTAAATATTTCATAGCCAATCCCTCACTAATTTACGTTCACCAATATAAAGTTCGTTCGGCGAGTTCGGGTCTAATGCCCATTTGATACGTTCAATACCTTCGGTAATATCTTTGATGGAGCCGCAGGTGGAGAGACGCAAGAAACCTTCCAAACCGAACTCAACACCGGGAACAGTTAGGACGCGAACTTTTTCGAGAAGGAATTCGCTAAGTTTGCGGGAATCTTTTTCGTAATGGCTGAAATCAACAAAGCAATAGAAAGTGCCATCAGGTTTGTAAGCACGGACGCCATCGAAAGCATTCAGGCGTTCCATCATCACATTGCGATTATTTTCAAGTGTGCGACGAAGGTTTTCGACACCTGATTGAGTACCGTTGAGAGCGCCGACAGCAGCTTTTTGAAGCACAACGCTTGGACCAGAAGTTTGATGTCCCTGAATGTTAGTCATAACGCGGATAAGATTTTTATTAGCCACAGCCCAACCGATACGGAAACCAGTCATAGAATACTGTTTGCTGATACCGTTGATGAGGATTAGTTTGGAGTTTTCACCTAAGTCTTTGGCGTATTCATAGCAGTTGATTGGTTTTCGACCGTCGAAAATTAGGCGGTGGTAAATATCATCCATAATTAAGTAGAGATTGCGTTTTTCGCAGAATTCAACAATATCGCGAATAAAATCTTCTGAATACATTGCGCCGGTAGGATTATTCGGGCTGTTAATTATTACGCATTTAGTATAGGAAGTAACAACGCGTTCAATATCCTGAATTCTTGGGTAAAAAGTGCCATCTTCGGGATAGACGGGAACCGGCACTGCACCAATGAGTTTACACATTTCAGGGTATGATACCCAATAAGGAGCAGGGAAAATACATTCTTCCTGAGGGTTGAGAATAGCTTGAAGAGCAACCATAATTGCTTGTTTAGCACCGCCGGAGATAATAACATTTTCGGGTTCCACTTTTCTATCGTAGAAATCCTGAGTGTATCTGATGACAGCCTGTTTTAGTTCGGGAATTCCATCGGCGGGAGTATAGCGAACTTCTGCACTATTTAGCAAGGAGACGGCTTGAAGAATAGCATCGAGCGGTGCCTTTGTTTTGGGTTCGCCACCACCAAGATGAATTACAGGTTCGCCTTTTGCACGGAGAACGGCAGCGATTTCGTTAAGTCGAAGGGTGGCTGATTCTGAAATTGATTTTCCTATTAAACTAATACTCATAAAATGATACTCCAAAAATTATATTTAAAAGAAATATTATTGATTAAGGAATATTTTCTGTACGAAAAAAAGCTGATTAAGCAGTATCAGAAGAGACAAATTTTAGTGGAAAAGAATATTTAAAGTATATTATTTTCATAAAAATCAATTCATTATTCAAATAACATTTAATAAAAAACAAATATTATAATTTTCAACGAAAAAAAAAAATGAAATTCAGCAAAACACAATGTTGAAAAATAAAAAAGCCCGATTTTTCAACCGGGCTTCTGAAAAAAGGTGTGAAATGTTATTTCACAACCGGAATATTTATAGTGTGAACGTTTTTAGCAGTAACGATTTGCAAATAGTAAACACCAGTTGCAAGCTGAGAAGAGTTGAGCATAAATTGGTGAGTGCCAGCATTTTGGAATTGATTTTCGAAGAAAATGGATTTAACCGAACCAGTAGCATCAACAAGGCGAATTGTAGTATTTCCGCTTTCAGGTAAAACATAAGTAATTACAGTATATTCATTAGCGGGAAGTGGAGCAGCTTCGGCTTTGAAATGTGGAAGCAAAGTAGTTGAATAGTCATCATTAACACTTGTATAGACTTTGTTAACAGGGTCGTATTCAGCCCAAGGCAAGTCCCAGCGTTCAGTATGGAAAGCACCACGATAAGGAACTTTATTAAAGAAAGGATCGTCGAGAGAAATAGCTGCATTCGAAGCAGTCCAATTAGCATTATTAAGGTAGTCGGCATCGCTTTCAGGGAGAGGGTTAAATACAGCAGTTGTTCCAGGGAAAGCACCTGGCACTTTTGCATAAGCAGCAACAGGTCCGGCTTGATTTATAAATCTATTGCCGAATTCAGCTTTAGCAAGCCAGTTAGCGTCAACGCTGCCTTGTGGAGTTGTGCCGCTACCGAAATAGAAGAATTTATTGTTTTTAATACCGTAGAAATCATTGAAACGAACCATAATAGAATCGTTGGAGGCAGCGAGCACTGTATTATTATTAGTAAGTTCCAACCCTCCATTATGACCCAAAATAACAGAATTAACAAGGTTCAAACGGCTATTGCGGCGAATCTGGACAGCAGTAAGATGCTTGGAATGATATTTATTAGCACCGGTGCCGACTGTCCAGCTTGTATCAGCAAGAGGACCAACAACAGTTACATTAGAGAAAATGGGGCTAGTGTAAGGAGTATTGTATGAAGACTTGGAATCGTTATCACTTTCGAATGCTTCGGAGTTCGATTGGTCTGCAATATCAGGGAAGCGAACGATAAGGGCGTGTTGCACTTTACCACGGTAGCCATTGTCTGTGTCCATATCGTCATCGATTGTATTGTATGAAATGAGATATTTAGCGTTTACAGTTCCGCCGAACCATTCGTAAGCATCGTCGCCCGCATAAGAAACCATAACGTGGCTAATAACAGTACGGCGACCGACACCGCCCATAGTGAGCGAGTTAAGCTCATTATCGGGTGATTCAGCAATACCAGCAAATTCAATACGAACGTATTGAACAACACCACTTGAATCGTCATCGTCAGCAACACCGCCAATTGGACCATATTTTACATCAAGACCGCCTTCGATAGCAGCTTCGCCAAGGTTAGTGGAAGCTTTTCCAGCGATAATAAGTCCGCCCCAGTCACCACGGTCGCGATTGCCAGGAGCAAAACCGGAGGTCATCACAATAGGTTTTTCAGGTGTTCCTTTCGCATAAATTTTGCCACCACGTTTAATCACGATTGCTGAAACATCGTTTGGGTCACCAAGAATAACAGTTCCGGGTTCTATTCTTAAAGTAGCGCCATCTTCAACATAGAGAACTTTTCTTAATTGGTAGATTTTGGAAGCGCTTAAAGTAATTGTATTTGTTAAATTGCCACCAATAAGCGAATCGGCGGTTGCAGGTGGAGGAGTATAAACGTTGATAGGACCTTGTATTCCATAGAGGTCTTCATTATTAACTTCATTCATTTTAATCCAAACCTGAGGCTTGCGGGGTAGAGTTATTACTGTTCTACCTGAGGCAGCATTTGGATTGCTACTTGCAACATCTTTATAGGACTTAGCATTTTTAGCAAGAGCTAGCAAACTCCATGGACCATCAGGACTTTCAGACCATTTAAATTCGAAAGTTTTTCCCCAGGTACGTTCACCTGATTTAGTTATAGTATCCCAAGTAATTGTAATAGTTTGACCGACACGATAGGTTGAATTTGCTTTTGGCTCTTTGATAGTCAAAGAGGGTTCAGCAGCATTCAACGCGTAAGCGAAGAGAAAAGCAACTGCAAGAAATAGAACATTTTTCATCAGAAAATCCTTAAAAAGTGAACAAAACATATATTAGAGTTTATATCCAATTCCAAATGAGAAAGAACGACCTTTTTTTGTTGAAAGGACGTCGTTGTCCATCTGTTTCCAAGTAATTTTTTCGTTAAGTATATCTTTGGCAACAAATTTTATATCAAGAGTGTTGAAAACTGTTTGAGAAATAGATAAATCGATAACATTTCTTGGCATTTCGTAAACGTGAGGGTCGCTGACGGGGTAGCGAGTAATATCGGCAACCTGAATAATTCTCTTGCCAGCAACGTTGTAGCTTGTGTTGACAGAAGTTCCTAATTCGGGATGGAAGTAGAACAAACCAATATTGAGAGAATAAGGTGATTGTCCCCACATAGTGCGGCGGTCTTCGGCGTTATTTTGGCGAACTGTAATATCTGAATTAACAAGTGCGAAATTTAAATTAAGAGAGAAGTAACGTGTCCAGTCGGAGATAAAGCCAAGATTTTTGCGAAGCTCAAATTCGGCACCATAATTGGTGGCAAGACCATTAGCATTAGCGAAAGTACGTTTATAGTTGCTGGAAGTGCCGATAACGGATTCCTCGATTGCATCTTTGAATGATTTATAGAAGAGCGAAACAGAGACCACTTCGCCTGGATTTGGGAACATTTCCCAACGCAGGTCGAAGTTTCTTATAAGCGAGCGTTTCAAATTAGGATTGCCTGCTACATCGCCCTGGAAGTAGAAGTCGTAGAAAATAAACGGAGCATATTCACGCAAAGAAGGACGTGTAAGAGTTTGGCTTGCAGAGAAACGCAAATTCATTGTATTTGTCAGTTGGTAAATCAAATTGAATGATGGAAGAATATCTAGATAACTTTCGTCAACAAAAGTTGAATCTGTATTGTTTGAAGCTATTGGGTATAGGCTCATAAGTTTTTGTTTGCTACTTTCGATGCGAGCGCCAGTAATCACTCTTAATTTATTGCCAGCAAGATCGAAAGGAATATCAATCATCAGGTAGCCCGCAACTAAATTTTCGTTTGCTTTATAAGAATCTGTTGGCTTTGTTTCTTCGCCAATACCAAGGCGAGATGGTTGGAAATTTTCGGGGTTTGAGAAAATATCTTCAGGTTCAAGTAGAAAATCAGAATTGTAAAAGTCCTCGTCGCCCCAGTTAGGAACTATGTAATTAAAGTCTTCATCGTAGTAATATTTCATCATCAAAGTGCCTTTGTTGATGACAAGCGAACGGACATTGAAATCACGCTTTTTGTTTTCAACAAACAATCCGGTTTTTAATTTTAATGAATTAATAGGTAATGAGAAATTCAAAGAACCTGAATAAGCATCTTCGTTGAGATAAGAGAAAAATCTACCAGCCTGATAGCCATTACCACTAAGGTCATAAATGTCAATGTGCCAGGGATTATCTTCATTAGCTTTGGAATAACGAACGCGTTTGAAATCGGGTTCATCTCGTTTTGAATTAGAAAATCCAAATTTCCAGTCTAAGAGTGCATTATTGAAAATTGATAAATTATGTTCACCCGTTAATTGAGTAGCAAAAAGAGTTTTCTGGACAAACTGGAAACCATATTGACGAGTAATAACCTGGTCTTTTCTACCAAGCATAATAGTAGTTTCATCATCAGCAGAATTATTATAAGTGTTTTTTATTGAAAAAGTATTGTTATCATCAAGTTTGAAAGCGAGGTTGAACATACCACCTAAATTAGTTGAGAAAGTAGAAACGGTTCCACGGTTGAAATTATAGACATTTCCACTACTTTCCAGAGTAGCGCGGAAAATTTCGTCATAGGAATAGGAATTGCCGTATAAAGCATTAGCAATAATGCCAATTTCTGAATTACCGATGCGATAAATATCAGAGTAGGACATATTAATTGAGCCGTTAAGCGGTGCTTTGATTGTGTCGCGTTTCCAGGTTTTGTGATTTAAAGAACGGCTAATTTCAACCCATTCATTTTGAGCTTGTTTGAGAACATTTTCGTCGTCTGAACGCAGCCGAGTGAAGAGGTTTCTCATATCCTGCGGAGATTTCGGGAAATTATTCGGCAGGGCTCTTGTTCCATCATCAAAGCCGAGCCAATCACGTTTGCCACCGCTATAAGTGATAAATTTTCTATTGAAAGTTAGATTATCAGTCATTGAGGTGCCGAAGCTAATTTTGAAGCTGCGCGAAGAAGGAAAATCGACTGTGTTAAGCTGAACCAAGCCACCTGCGAAGTTACCAGGCAAATCAGGAGTGAAGGACTTGGCAACATTCGCATTTTGGAGAAAGTCGGCAGGGAACATATCGAAGGAGAATGCTTTTTTATCGGGTTCGGTTGTTGCCAGAGCTGTACCGTTAAGAGTAGTATTATTATAACGCTCGCTTACACCACGAACATAGACAAATTTATCACCAACAAGAGTAACACCAGAGACGCGTCTTAACGACTGACCAGCATCGCTATCGGGAGTTCTTTTTATTTCTTCAATGCTTATACCATCGCTAACCTGGGATGCGTTTTTACGTTGAGCAAGAATAGCGGCTTCGTTGTTCATTTCACGACGAGCTTCAACCACTACTTCATCAGTTTTCTTTATAGCAGAGGAAAGAACGATGTTCAAAATGTAATTTTGATTTTCTTTAAGTTCAATATTTTCAATTACTTTTGTATTGTATCCGATGTAGCTCACTTGAATTGAATAAACGCCAGCGGGTAAATTCAAAATTCTGTATTCACCTTTTGTATCGGTGTATGCACCAATTTTTTTGCCAATGATTAGAACAGACGCGCGACGAAGCACTTCCCCGCTTTCTTCATCGATAACTTTACCAGAAATAGATGCTTTTGATTGAGCTAAAAGATTGGAAGAAAAGCAAACAATCATTAAAAGAAAAAACAGCACTATTTTTTTGATAAAATAAAACATAATTTAAAACTCCTCCGGTTGTGATTTTTTTTATAAATACCTTTTTTCAGATAGGCAAAATTGCTTTTTTAAAATGAAGTCATAATAAACGGAAAGTTAATAATTAGTGAAATTCCATATAATCCAGAAGCACTTGAAAAATAATCATATTTAGCAAAATGGTTAATTTTATGTTAATATTCCAAAAAGAATAATTTATAGTAAAAATTTAGTATTTTTGTAGTAGTGTTGATAATAATATAGTTAGTGATGAAAAGTTCGATAAATATATCCGACAGTTTCGGCAGCAGTTCAATCAGAAAGGTTTTTAAAATAGCAATAATATTAGTTGCCGGAATATTTATTTTCAGGTTGGCACAATTGCAATTGCTGCAAGGAAGTAAATATCTGGATGTAAGCCAGGCACAAGCAATAAAGCAGATTAGAATAGCACCATTCAGGGGAAATATGTTTGACAGGAATGGGTTACTCATAGTTCATAACGAACCTTCATTTTCAATTACAATCACACCTTATGAGTTCGATAGAGATATTATTCCATATTTGTCGAAACTAATTGGAATAAGCGAAGAAGAGATAATTAGTATACTTGATAAAAATAAAAACTATTCGCCGTTCGAGCCGGTAAAAATAATGAAAGATGCTCCATTCGAGATAGTAAGCAAAATTGAAGAAAATAGCGATGAATTGCCAGGCGTTGAAGTGATAATCGAACCAAAGCGTCTTTATGAATTCGATGGGAATATGGCGCACCTACTTGGATATACTCGCGAAGTAACGCGAGCCCAATTAGAAAAGCTAAGATATTTGCGACCTGGTGATATTATTGGGCAATCTGGTATTGAACAAACTTATGATGCATTTTTAAGAGGGAGGCAAGGCATACAATTTGTCGCAGTCAATAAATTTGGGCAACGAGTTGCAAGTTTTGATAACGGGAGGCAGGATATTCCGCCAAACAATGGATTTGATTTATACACAACAATAGATATTAAATTGCAGGAGCTTGCAGAAAAATTATTAGAAGGGAAGCGCGGAGCAGTGGTAGCGTTGGACCCACAGAACGGAGAAATATTAGCACTTGCAAGCAAACCAGATTACGACCCAAGAGCATTTAGCGGTAGGGTTCCTGCTGATTTATACAAAAAGTTATCGGAGGACCCTTGGAGCCCGCTTTTGCATAGGGCAATACAATCGCAGTATCCGCCGGGCTCGACCTGGAAAATGCTTGTTGCAATTGCAGCAATGAACGAAGGAATTATCAATGAAAATACAACTATATATTGTCCTGGAAGCTTCACATTTGGCAATCGGTCTTATAAATGCCACGGAGCGCACGGCGCAGTAAATGTTCGCAGTGCAATAAAAGCCTCGTGCAATGTGTATTTTTACCAGCTTGGCTTGAAAATCGGAATGGAAAATTTAGAGAAATATGGTGAAATGTTTGGTTTTGGGCAAAAGACATTTATTGATTTGCCAAATGAAAAGGCAGGAAGGCTTCCGACTGTTGAGTGGTTAGAAAAAGTGTATGGAAAAGGCGGAGCATCTGCGGGAAGGCTTGTAAATTTTGGCATAGGACAGGGCGAAATACTTGTTACACCACTTCAAATGGCAGCATACACAGCAGCAATAGCAAACGAGGGAACATATTATCAACCTCATCTTGTGCGTGCAATATCAAATAACATATCGAATAAAGTTGAGCCCGTAGCTTTTTCTTCAAGGAAACTGCCTATCGACAAAAAAATATTCAAAATTATCAAAGAAGGTATGTTTGATGTTGTGAACGCACCAGGCGGAACTGCTTCGTATGCAAGAATGTCGACAGTAGAAGTATGCGGCAAAACAGGCACCGCACAAAATCCACACGGGAAAGACCACGCCTGGTTTGTTTGTTTCGCACCGAAGGAAAATCCTCGAATTGTGTTAGTCGTATTGGCTGAAAATTCAGGGTTTGGCGGGGCAGTAGCAGCACCTATTGCGAAGCAGTTGCTCGAAGTATTTTTCCATCCTGAAACATTCGACAAGAACAAAATTTACGTGCCGAAGGAACCTTCGCAGGAAGATACTACACCTGATGATGAGAGTGAAGTGGAAAGTGAGTTTCGTCAGGCAGAACTGCGAGAAGAAATTAATCATTAATATTATAATAGGTGTTTTTATGAGAAATCTTTATTTCTTTTCTTTTTTTGTGTTATTGTTGACCTGCGGAAATGCATTTTCGCAGAAATATGCACAACCTGAAAGTGTAGTCTACGACCAGCAACGGGATTGCTATTACATTTCTAATGTTGGGGTGCAGGGCGTTTACGATGGTCAAATTATCAAACGCAATGCTAATGGGACGCTTGAATACTTAATCGCAGCAAATCAGTTGCAAGACCCAAAAGGAATGTATATAGTGGGCGATACTCTCTTTGTTGCTGATAATTACAAGTTATATTATATAAATTTAACTTCGCGAACAATTGTTGGTTCGACAACTCTTGGACTGACAAATCTATTTTTGAACGATATAGTAGCAGACGAACAAGGCTATATATACATTTCTGATACTTATCAAGCAAACATATTTAGAGTAAAAGCAAGCAAACCAGATGAATTTGAGCAATTATCATTTTTAGGAAGTATGTCCAATGCCAATGGTATGATACTTGATAAAGAAAACAACAGAATACTAATTGTTACTTATCAACCAAATGCTTTGATTTATGCATTAAGTTTAGAAACATTTCAAATTTCAGTAATTCGTAATTCAAGTTTAAGTTATTTAGATGGGATAGCAAGAGACAGAGAAGGGAATTACTATGTTTCTGCGTGGGGAAACAACAATATGGGTGGTATTTATAAATATGACAAAAATCTCACAGAGCCGCCTACACTTGTTTATGGACCATTAAACGGACCCGCTGATATATTAATTGATACAATAAACAACATACTTGTAATTCCCGAAATGGGAGCAAGCAAAGTTCATTTTGTCAGTTTAAGCAGCGAAATTCAGCCACCAAGATTGTTCTTCCCACCGAACAATAGTAATGGATTAGGCAGAAGTGTGGATTTTAGATTTTCAAACGTGTTCGAGGCGGTGCGTTATGAAGTGCAATTGAGTAATGATGAAAGTTTTTCTAATGTACTATTATCCAAAGAAGTATATGACACTTTATTGTCATTAGAGTTAGAGCAAGTTTCGACAAAGTATTATTGGAGAGTTAGGTCTTTTTCACTTACTGAACAAAGCGAGTGGAGCGAAGTGTGGAGTTTCACAAGTGCCGCTCATTTTTATGAAAAGCCAGAGCTGCTTCAACCATCTAATGGGAATTTGAAAACACCACGACAACCTACTTTTGTATGGACTAAATCAAATCAAGCGTTGTATAAACTTCAAATTTGGACAAACGATAAAGCACAAGGAAATCCATATATCGAAATTGGCAATATTGCAGACACAACATACAAATTGAATATAAATCTTGAACTACAAAACACATATTTTTGGAGGGTGATGGCATATTCGGGATACGTAAATAGCGGATGGAGCGAAATCTCTATGTTCTACGTTAGCGAAACTGCACCAGCGGCACCACAACTTTACAGTCCCGAAAATGATGCAATTAATGTCTCGCTTACACCTAATTTCGTCTGGCAGAAAACTGATGCCGAAAATTATCGTATACAAGTAAGCAAAACATCAAATTTCAACAGTGTTGTATTAGATATCACTGAACTTACGGACACAACTTATACGCCCAGCGAACAGCTCGACGAAAACACAAGATATTGGTGGAGAGTGCGGGCATATACTGGCTCGCAGGGTAGATGGTCGCCTGTTTTTTCGTTTACAACACTGAATTTAGCATCGGTCAGTGAAAGAAGCAATAGATTGAAGATTTATCCAAATCCTGCGAATAAATACATAAACATAATTTCGGAAGATGAAATTTATGAGGTTTTGATAACAAATAGCATTGGTCAATTGGTTGCTAATTACAATATAAATGGAGAAAAAACGTTTAAAATTGATATTGATAGCGTTAATTCGGGGAATTATTACATTTTGATTAAATCGAAAAACAATGTTTATCTTGAAAAACTAATAATTGAAAAATAGTATGATTGAAAAAATAAAGTTAATTGCAATAGAAGCCGCTATTGAAGCAGGGAAAATACTAAAAGAAGGTTACGGAAAGAATATTAAAATAGGTTCGAAAAGCGGAGTAAATGATTTAGTAACAGAATACGATATAAAATCTGAAAAAAGGATTATCGAGATACTATCGTCGGAGTTCCCGGGATGTAATTTTCTTTGTGAGGAAAGCGGGAAATCGGCTAAAACTGATAGCCCAATCAGATGGATAATTGACCCACTGGATGGGACGGTAAATTTCGCACACAAAGTGCCAATTTTCAGCATAAGTATTGCCGCAGAGGTTGATGGAGAAATTGTCGCAGGTGTTGTATATCAACCGATGCTGGAAGAACTGTTTGTTGCAGTAAGAGGACAAGGTGCATTTTTAAATGGAGAAAGGACTTTTGTAAGTGATTGTGAAGATATAAATCGCTCGTATCTTGTTACGGGATTTCCATATAATGTTGGAGAAAATCCTGGGAATTGCATAGAAGTATTTGTCGATATTGTTCAGCTTGGGATACCAGTGAGGCGACTTGGTTCGGCAGCGTTAGATTTAGCGTATGTTGCAGGAGGACGTTTTGACGGTTTCTGGGAAATAGATTTAAATCCGTGGGATGTTGCAGCAGGGATATTATTGGTCGAAGAAGCAGGCGGAAAAGTAACTAATTTTGATAGCAGCCCGTATAAATTAGGTGATAGAACAATATTGGCAACCAATGGATTAATTCACATAAAAGCAAGCGAGCTTATAACAACCTGTTCACTTGAAAGGAGGAGAAGATGAATATAGATGTAACTTATATGTCGGGTGCAGGAAATTTGTTTACTGTGATAGATGGCAGAAATTACAACTTTTCACTGAAAGAACTCTCCAAATTGGCAAAATTTCTTTGTCATCCTAATCAATTTAATGGAGTAAGGACCGAAGGACTTATTGTAATTCAAAGTCCGAAAGATGAGAAAGTTGATTTTGATGTAGATTTCTTCAATCCCGATGGGACGAGCGGAATGATGTGCGGGAATGGCGGAAGATGTGCTATTTTTTATACAAACAAACATAAAATTACCGAAAAAAAGGAATTAAAATTTAGATTTTCAGGGAAAATATATTCGGGAAGAATAAACGACAAAATAGAAATTGAGTTCGAGCCACCGAAGGAAATACGCCCTGTTAGCATAGATATTAATGGACGAAATTACAATGGAACATTTGTAGATGTAGCAACTGAGCATTTTGTGTTAGAGGTAAAAGCAAACACACCAGATAGTTTTTATAAATTGGATATCGCAAATTTAGGGAAGTTAGTCAGAAATCATAGTTATTTTGCACCAAAAGGGACAAACGCCAATTTTTATCTTGAATGGAATGGGAAAATCCTATTGAGAACATACGAACGAGGTGTCGAAGCAGAAACGGGTGCTTGTGGGACGGGTGCAATCTCAACTGTATTGGCATATCAGAAGAATAATATTGCAAAAAGCATTACGGAAGTTATCCCAACATCCAAAATACCTGTTTGGGTTGAGATAGTTCGCAGCGGTGAGCAAATCGAAAAGATAATACTATCGGGACCTGCTGAAATAATAGGTTCGCAGGAAGTAATATTACCTGACAATTTTATGGAGATTGAAGCACGTATTTGATAATTTCCGAAGCAGTGCGAGCTTGCTCTGATGTAATCTCTAAATAAAAGACAGCACGAATAATTTGTCCGTCGAAGTGGCTTAGCAATAAGCCATTTTTCTTGCATTTTTCGATAAAATCAAGTGGATTAATTGAAGTAGCAAGTTCAAATCGAACAATATTTGTCTGTATGCGAGCCATATCAACTTTGATGACTTCAATTTCCGAGAGCAATGAGGCGAACAACCGGGCATTTTCGTGGTCTGCTTTCAGACGGGGAAGATTATTGTCGAGGGCATAAAGCCCAGCTGCGGCAAGAATTCCAACCTGTCGCATTCCACCACCCAAGATTTTTCTCCAATGGCGTGCTTTTTCGATATATTCGGCACTGGATATAAGAAGCGAACCAACAGGAGCACCAAGCCCTTTCGACAGACAAACTGAAATTGTGTCGAAATATTTAGCGTATGAGGTGCCGTCAATTCCCGTTTCAACAATTGCATTCCAAATTCGAGCACCATCAAGATGGAGTTTGATATTGTAGGAATTAGCCAAATCTCGCAATTGCTGTATGTATTCGATTGGAGCGATAGTTCCACCGTGGCGGTTGTGTGTATTCTCGACACAGATGACAGACGTAAGGGGAAAATAATAAATATCGGGGCGAATGGAGCGTTCAATATCATTCAAATCGGGAAATCCGAACTGAGAACGAATAGTTCTAATCTGAACATTAGAAACAATTGAGGGTGCGGCGGTTTCGTAGTAAAAGATATGAGCATCGGCATCTGCAATAATTTCGTCGCCTGGTGAAGTGAGCACTTTAAGGGAAAGTTGATTGCTCATTGTTCCCGAAGGGACAAACAAAGCAGCTTCTTTACCGAAGTAGTCAGCAATTCTCTCTTGAAGCAAGTTCGCGGTTGGGTCCTCGCCATAGACGTCGTCCCCAACTTCGGCATTGGCAAGAGCTTGTCGCATAGCTTCGTCGGGACGGGTGAGAGTATCGCTGCGAAGGTCTATCATATTAGCTTTCTTTGAATTTTTTCATAATATCTTTTGCTTTAACGCCTTTTCGGGGAACAAGGAGAACGGTTTTTGGTGAAAGAGTATCGAGAGTTTGCTGTTTCTTGCTTGGGTAGTAAACACCAGTATAAATATGACCTTCCGAGATATAAGCAAGATTTTCACTTAAAATGGGGCTATTGGAAAATCTCTTTTGTATCATTTCTTTCATTTGTTCGGGAATAGCAGTCGTGTCGTCAGGATTATAGATATATGCAATCAGAACATCAGGGGACATATTTGAGTGAATTTCGTCTTTTGGGATATTACTGTCCTTGTATTTATCGATAATTCTTTTTTGCATTAATTCTTTTGAAATTTGAACAATTTTAGTGCTATCGAGTTTTGTAACAGCAACGAAAAGAAAAGTTGTGTTGCCACCTTCGTTTTCGTCGTAAATTTCATCAATAATTTCATATTTGGTAGATTTTGGGAATAGTAATAAAGCAGCGATGATAATTATCGCAACGGGGACAAGAAAAAATAATATTTTTTTTGGCATAAAGCACCATTTATAGAATATGAAGAAAATCTTGTAAGTAAGGAGTGGCAAAAGTGCTAAAAGCAAGCATAATAATGCCAATACTCATCGGAACGACAAAATTATCGTCCATTTTAAGCTTTTTGGAGGAAGCTTCGGCAAATCCGCCTGCCACTGCACCAAGCGAACCTGCAATAAAATAGGACACAGGTGCATCGAATGAAAAACCAAGGACAAAGACAGCAGCAATAGCCGTTGCAATGAAAGCGATAGTTCCTTCCCAGGATTTATTGAAAAGTCTGTGGCGACCGAATTTTCTGCCAATAAGAGCTGCGGCAATATCCGAAACGATTAAAATTGTAAAGGCAGTAACAGCAATAATTTTAGGGAAAATTAAAATTGTAATTACAGCAGAAATCAGCACCCACGAAGCACCATTGAGCAATATCTTTTTCTTTTTTCGCTCGTGTTTTCTTAAAATACCGCCGAAAATTTGCTTGTATATTTTTCGCAAAAACTCATTTTTCTTGGTAGAAATATCAATTGTAACCATCAGCACAGCAAGAACAAACAAAATTACTATTGCTGTTTTTCTCTCGACAAATATATATCCAATCGGTATTGAAAGCGAGCATAAATGAATTAACTTACGAACAACTTCCTGATGATAAGGTATCTGCTCCTTATGTTTTTTGTCGTTTTCCAATTCGACACCATTCCCGTTTTGGGATTTCTGAATAAGCAACTGATTATCCAAATTATTTTCAAGTTGTTTCGTTGTATTCATAATTGACATTTATTATTATTAGATGTAAAATACAAAATTATGAAAACTTTAACAAAAAATGCTAACGCAAAAATAAACATTGGACTGCAAGTATTAAACAAAAGAAGCGATAATTATCATAACATAAATTCGATATTAATTCCGATAAGTCTCTGCGACATAATTACAATAAGCGAAAGCATTCAATTTGAACTGCGTAGTAATGTTCAGTTCAATATTACTGACGATGAAAATCTTGTTATGAAGGCGGCGAAAAAGTTCAATGAAGCGCTTGGGATAAATAAAGCATATAGCATAAAGTTGCAAAAAGAGATACCGATGCAAGCGGGACTTGGTGGTGGGAGTGCCGATGCGGCAGTAGTTTTGAAGATGCTAAACGAGATGAACGGCAACCCATTCGGAGATGAATATTTAGCAAAACTTGCGATTGAACTTGGTTCTGATGTGCCATTTTTTATTTTCAACAAGCCCGCAATAGCCAAAGGGCGTGGCGAAATACTCGAATTTATTAATTTTAGAAGAGAAATTAATGTATTAGTTGTGTTTCCTAATGTTAATATATCAACAAAAGAAGCGTATGAAGCATTGAAAAGAACGCAAGAACAAGTGCAAGAAATCGACTATTATTCTGCATTTAATACGGGAAATTATGGGCAAATAATAAATGATTTTGAGCAATTCGCAATCGAAAAACATAAAGAAATTCGAGAAATTAAGGATATTCTGTATGAAAATGGCTCATTTTTTGCTCTAATGAGTGGAAGTGGTTCTGCTGTTTATGGAATGTTCGATAGTTTAGAAGATATGGCGATTGCAGCAGAAAAATTAGATAAATATAAAACATATTTTTGCAAAACAATATAGAAAAGTATGAATATTTTACTTGTATCGGCAGAAGTTGAACCGTTTGCGAAAACGGGAGGACTGGCAGATGTGTGTGCCACCTTGCCACGAGAATGGCAGCGACTTGGACAAAATCCAATTATAGTAATGCCGAAGTATGGATTTATTAATGTGGAAAAGTGGGGATTTCGTCCAACATTTCTTACATTGATAGTTCCAATGGGCTACTGTACAGAGTTTGCTCACGTATGGGAGGGGACTTTACCAAATAGCAATGTCCCTGTATACTTAATTGAGCATAATCAGTATTTCGATAGACCGGGAATATATGGAGAAGCGAACGAGTATCCCGATAATAACAGGCGTTTTATATTTCTTGCAAGGGCTGCTTTCGAGGTAGCAAAAGCATTGGATTTCACCCCGGATATTATTCACGCTCACGATTTTCACACAGCATTTGCGATGCCTTTTTTGAAAGGAATTTATAGGAACGAGCATAGATTTTCGAAAACTGCGGGGGTTTTCACTATTCACAATCTTGCATATCAGGGGCGTTACGAACCTTACTCAACAATGGAATTTTCGACTTTTGGAATGAAGGAGTTTTATCCAGGCTCGTGGTTTGAATATTATGGAAGCGTGAATTTTATGAAAGTCGGTATAATGTTTGCAGACAAGATAACAACTGTTAGCCCGACTTATGCAAAAGAAATACGTTATCCATATTATGGCGAAGGGCTTCACGATGTTTTGAATTATCGAGGTGCAGATTTAATTGGCGTGTTGAATGGTGTCTATTATAATGATTGGGACCCAAATGTTGATAGATACATATATAAGAACTATAATATAGACAGCTTGTATCTAAAGAATGATGTGAAGAAAAGTTTTTTATACGAGAATGGGCTAAATGATTACGACAATCTTGAGATGCCGCTAATTGGGATGGTTAGCCGACTAACAGAGCAAAAAGGTATAGATTTGGTGCGATACAAAATCGAGCAGTATTTAGCAGAGGGGGCGTTCAGGTTTGCTTTGCTGGGTTCGGGAAATAAGAACGACGAGGACTTTTTCGTTTATCTAAAATGGAAATATCCGAAATTGGCGTTAATACAGATAGGATATAGTGATTTACTATCGCATAGAATAATTGCAGCGTCGGACTTTTTCTTGATGCCATCACGGTTTGAGCCTTGCGGGCTAACGCAAATGTATTCGATGAAATACGGGACTATACCAATTGTTCGGCAGACGGGCGGACTGGCAGATACAGTATTTGAGTATAATTATGCAACGGGCGAAGGGAACGGATTTAATTTTTATCAGTATAATGCTGATGATATGGCCTGGGCAATTCGGCGAGCATTATCTATTTACAACAATCAGCCACACTGGGATATTATTCGGCAAAATGCGATGAAAATGGATTTCTCTTCGGGCAAGACAGCAATGGAATACCTGAAAGTATTTACCTGGGCACTCGAAAAAGTATAAAAAAGGCTGTCCTTTTAAGGACAGCCTCACTAAACTTTTACAAATCTATTTCCTATTTAGCTTCTTCGGCTTTCTCCATAATAAAGAAATTAATACCTGAAACTTGCTTAGCCATACCGTAGAGAGCAATCTTTTTGCCTACAAGAGGAACGATTTTCTCGACTGCATAGGTATTATCGTTTTTGTCTATGACAACATAGTAAGTTTCAGCAGATTTGAAGAGCAGAAAAGCACCGTCTTTAAGCATTTTGGTAGCAGCCTGAACATCAGACAGAGGAGTATTATTGCCCTGAGCAGCCAAATCAAGACTGATGAGTTCCCCGACTAAAGGAGTTTGAGTGAAGTCGTTAGGGTCTTGAGCTTGCTTGAGAGCTTCTTCCATAGTAGGAGTTTTTTCTAATTCTTCGGGTTTAGGTTGCTCTTTGCAAGCAGCAAAAACGACCATCAGAACAGCAAGAAACAACAACATTTTTTTCATAAATATACTCCTCCTTATTCCACAGGTTGCATTTGTTTAGCAAAAATAACAGCGAAGCCATTGATATAGCGAACTTCACCGGCAACACCAAGATTTTGCACACCGGCGAATTTAGCAAGGCTGCGACTGTCGAACGCATTTTTAGTATTGTAAACTAAATAGATTTGGTCAGCTGCTTTAAGAGCAAGAGGCTGATTTTTTTTCACCATTTCATCAGCTTCGGCTTTTGTAACGACGGGGTCTGCACCCATAGCCAATTTAGTAAGGCTGATTACCTGACCGGTAACATCGGCTTTAAACTGCTGAGTTTTGACAGCCTTTTGTGGTTGAGCGACAGGCTTCGATGCCTCTTGAGTAAGAGTTTTTTTAGTTGCTTCTGCGGGCTCCTGAGGAAGTGTCTTTTTGACTGCTTCCTGAGCATTAACAGCAACGAATAGTATAGCCAAAAGGCTTAATATACCAAATATTTTTTTCATAGCCGAACTCCATCAATATTAGTTAGAAGTTTTTGCGTAAGGGACACCAGCAACTTTTTGGTAAGAGATTTTCATTTTAATATATCGGTCATTGCCAGAACCCTGCAAGAAACCTCCACTGCCACGCTCTATAAGTACTTTTGCATAATTATAATTAGTCTGTCCTTGACGAAGAATACGAACTACAAAAGCAAGACCAGTTTGGCCATTGTCAAGTTTCAGAAGATCAATTCTTCTTTCAGCAAAATTCAAAGTATTGAGAGCAGCTGTTTCAAAAATATTATCAAGAGTATTAGTTTCCCAATAAGTATCAGCAATTTCGACTTTATCGGTTGGTGTACCAGTTCCGATATCAATCTGGCTTGCAGAACCGAAGAAAAGAGAATCCGTAGTGCGATTGTCTAATCCAAGATGCCATTTAGTTTTTTCAGAAGCTTTTAGATTTTCAGGTTTGTTATTTTCACCATAAATAGTCAATCCAGAACCATTTTGTGATTCGAAGACATACATTCTTATGTCGTCAGTTTCAAATCGTGAAGCAGGCGACCAGGTTACAGAAGTTGAACCGGTGCTTGTTTTGTTGTCAGAATTAACAGATTTCAAAGTAAAAGTATAAACAACTCCTTCCTGCAAACCAGAAACTTTGTAGTTATCAGTTTTTCCAATTTTAATAGGCGTCATTGGGTTTCCGCCCGTAACAGTAAGTTCATAACCAGCAAACCAGCTTGAATCGTGGCTTGCAGATTTGTCCCATTTCAGCAATACTTCGGTTGCGCTGATGGAAGTAGCACGAAGGTTAGTCGGAGCAGAAGGAATTGGCTTGTCTGAGGTAACAGGGTCATCTGTATCTTCCTCACAAGCAGTAAAAATAAGAGTGCTGAGCGATAAAAACGCAAGCAAACTAAACAATCTTAACAATTTCATAAAAACCTCAAAAATGTTGAAAAAATAACAAATGATGATTAACGTCATATCTATCGCAACTATTAACGAAATTAACTTTTTTTTAGTGTAATTTATTATGAATAACGAAACTTTTTTTGAACTGTTACAGCGAATTGCGAAATGGATAATCAGATATTACGATAATATCGAGAGCTATCCGGTGAAATCGCAAGTCGAGCCTAAAGAGATTTACAACAAGGTTGCAAAGCTCGATAACCAAACACCTGCAAGTATTGATGAAATAATGTCTGATTTTGAAAAAATAATATTGCCAGGAATAACGCATTGGCA
The DNA here is from genome assembly GCA_022707965.1 of Bacteroidota bacterium. GTDB lineage: Bacteria > Bacteroidota > Ignavibacteria > Kapaibacteriales > UBA2268 > JAKIZO01. The sequence goes on along the minus strand of JAKIZO010000008.1, from coordinate 15,387 downwards.
AAGCCCTAATTTTTTTGCATATTTTCCGGCAAACACCTCTCCCCCATCGATTCTTGCCGAAATGCTAACATCAGCAATTGCCGCGCAATGTATGGTTTGGGAAACTTCACCGGCAGCTGCGGAATTGGAGGAATTCACGCTAAATTTGTTGCGTCAGTATATTGGATTGCCTGAAAGCTTCAATGGAGTAATTCAAGACACCGCATCGACAGCAACACTTGTTGCACTAACAGTTGCAAGAGAGAAAAAATCCGCGTTTTCAATCAATGAAAATGGGTTCGACGGAAAAACATATAGAGTTTATTGTTCGGGTGAAGCTCATTCGTCTATCGAAAAAGCAGCAAAAATAGCAGGCTACGGCAGAAATAATGTCGTAAAAATCCCGACAGACGCAAAATATTCAATGCAAACGAAATTGCTTGAAAAAGCAATCAAAGAGGATATTGAGAAAGGATATCTTCCGTGTGCGGTTGTATCTGCGTTTGGAACAACGGGCTCGACAGCGATAGACCCAATAGATGAAATTGCAGAAATAGCAAATAAATATGATTTATTCCATCACGTGGATGCTGCTCTTGCTGGTTCAGCATTGATTTTACCCGAAATGCGTCAGATGGCGGAAGGTATCGAAAAAGCAGATTCTTTTGTTTTTAACCCTCACAAATGGTTGCTGACAAATTTTGATTGTTCCGCACATTATGTGAAAGATAAGGAAACACTGATTAAAACTTTCTCGATAACGCCTGAATATTTGAAGACGGCAGTCGATGAGCAGGTGAATAATTACCGTGATTGGGGTATTCAGCTTGGAAGGCGTTTTCGTGCTTTAAAATTATGGTTTGTGATGAGATATTATGGATTGGAAGGATTGCAGAATTTTATCAGGGAACACCTAACGCTTGCTAAATACTTTGCCGAAAATATTATTGCGGAAGGAGATTTTGAACTGCTTGCACCCGTGAATTTCAATACTGTTTGTTTTAGATACGTAAGAAGTGATGGAAGAATGGGATTAGATGAAATTAACGAGAAATTGCTGAAAACATTGAATGCAACGGGGAAAATTTATGTAACTCACACAAAGCTTGATGAAAAATATACTATTCGATTTGTAGTAGGACAGACAAATACAAAAAAGCGGCACGTTGATGCCGCTCTGGAACTAATTAAACAAACTGCAAGCAAGTTAGTTTAGGCTGCAAGAACCGCCGCAGCATCCGCCAAAATCACAGGAGGAAGGCATTTCTGCAGAACTACCCTGTGAAATAATTCCAGTGGTGGACATAACTTTTCTGTATGCAGTAGAACCACAGGTTGGGCAAACAATTGCACGTTCATCCTCGCGAACTTTGTGGAAGATTTCGTATTTTGCACCACATTCGACGCATTTGTAGGTGTAAATTGGCATTTTACTACTAATTTTTATTATACATTACTTTGCGTTCATATAGACGAGAAATTAACTTTTATATTATGAATTACTATTTTCTTTTTAAATTGCATTTTTGTTTAATCATTCATTGATATTAAAGATGAAAACAAAGAAAGCAGAAAAAAGCAAGGCAATAGAGGTTAAGACTAATTATTATTGGTATGTAGCAATAGGGTTATTTGCGATAACAACGGCAATTTTCTTCTGGGAGCATTTGTTTGGTAATGCTTATTTATGGGAGGATTTTGCTGAATATGTATATCCAGTTCAGACATTCGCAGCAAGGGAATTTGCACAAGGAAGAATACCGCTATGGAACCCTTTTGCATTCGCAGGTATGCCATTTTTGGCGGATTTACAGGTTGGATTTTTCTATCCTTTGAATAGAATATTAACATTGTTTGTCGGGACAGACGGAACTTTGCCCGTGAAAATGCTTGAATTGTCTTTAATAATACATTTTTTGATAGCTCAGATTTCGATGTTTGCATTGATGAGGTATTTCAAAGTTAGTTTCTGTCGGCAATAGTATCGGCAATAACATATTCATTTTCCAGTTTGCTTGTGTGCCACGCAATACACCCAATGATAGTTAGCCATTTATCCTGGTTTCCATTAATATTTATGTTTTATCATAAGGCAAATGCACAAAGTTCAATTAAATCGGCAGTTATTTCGGGGCTTTTGCTTGGAATGGTGATGTTATCGGGGCATCCACAAATGACATTATACTTTTATTTGTTTTTGGGGATATTTTTTATATGGAATTTAATTGCCGATATTTTGAAAAAAGCAATCACTACAAAAACATTTACGAAATACATTATTGCGTCAATATTACCATTTATCATAGCAGCAGGAATTTTTCAAATACAGTATTTGCCATCGAGCGAGTTAGCAGAGCAGTCGCGAAGGCAGGAAATGACATTTGAAGCTTCGTCGGAGGGTTCGCTCGAACTATCACAAGTAATTTCTGCAGTTGTTCCTAAATTTTTCGGTTATACAGATGCAACAGGAGAGTCGAAGGTCGCATTTCAATTAAAAAAGAAGAATAATAAAGGAGAGTATGAACCATTTCAGTATTATTATTACTGGGAAACAGCATATTATTTTGGAGTTGTAGCATTAATGCTTGGAATGCTTGGAATAATTGGAATGATGAAAACTAATAGATTTGTAGCTTTTTTGGCTGTATTTTCAATATTTGCATTAATATTCGCATTTGGGAGTAATGGATTTTTATACTATTTGTTCTATAAACTTCCTTTCTTTTCAAAATTAAGAATTCCGGCGAGGATGGCATTTGCGATTGCATTTGGCTTTTCTGTCATTGCAGGATTTGCAATCGATAAACTTCGCGATTTCAATTTGAAACAAATTTTAGCAGCAGTAGCATTTCCATTGATTGTTTCACTGCTTGCAGCGGTAGGAATTTTGCAATCATTTTTCAGCTTTGAAGAGAATTCAGTTTCGACAATACAAAGTTACGGTGCAACTGCATTATTTTTTGTTGTATCGACATTAATTATTATATATCTGGCAAGCAAAAAGAGGTTATCTGTATCGATTGCAGGAATAATACTGGCATTGCTTGCATTTATTGATTTATATATTGCCGGAGCAGATTTTAATCGTTCGAAGAATGATTATTCGAAGCAATATCAACTGCCAGAACAGACTTTGAACGCATTTAGGTCGAAATATCCAGATGACATTTTTAGAGTAAATTCGAGGATGTATAATCCGCCATTTATGGCAATGAAACGCAATCAGGGAATGATTTCAGAAATTGAATTGCTCGAAGGCTATAATCCATTGGTATTGGAAAGGAATGTGCCACCGCTCAGCCGCGAAGAAATACATAAGTTATTCAATGTTAAATACGAAATCGCGATTGATACTTTGAGAATGTCGCCATATTTTGCTGAACGAGCTGACAGATTGCCAAGAGCCTGGCTTGTTGGTGCAGTAAAAGTTATTGATGGTGAAAAAGTTGCTGATTTTATGAAAAGCGAGAAAATAGATTACTCAAAAATCGCGGTAATAGAAAAGCAGCCAGAAATTAATTTGCCCAACGATATAGATACAAATTTTTCAGGAACTGCGATTATTAAGCACTATTCACCCAATTCGATAATAATTGAAACGAGTTCAGAAAAACCAAGTTTGCTATGTTTGAGTGAAATATTCTATCCATCGTGGATAGCAAAAGTTGATGGCAAAGAAGTCGAGATAATTCGGGCAAATTATTGTTTCCGTAGTGTGGTCCTTCCCGTGGGTAAGCACACAGTAGAGTTTACTGCACATTCAAGCAAGTTAATCAGTGGAACGTGGATTAGTTTGGCAACTATTGTTTTGTCGATAGCATTGATTATTGTATATAGAAAGAAAGAATAATTTTCCTCAATAAAATTTGATTTTTTTAATTTTTTTTCATTATTTTATTTAGTGAAAATGTTTCACTAAATATCTTTTTTAATGGAAATATTTCAACACATTTTCCCAATAAAAAATCCAATAGCAGAGTTCGCAATACTTATGCTAATTGTGTTGATATTTCCTGTATTATTCAAAAAGTTAAGAATACCAAGCATAATGGGATTAATAATCGCGGGAACGATAGTCGGACCCCATAGCTTAAATATACTGGATAGGGACGAAAGCATAATTATGCTGGGTTCGATTGGATTGCTTTACATAATGTTTTTAGCGGGGCTGGAACTTGATTTAAAGCAAATAAAGACAAACAAAAGATATAGCATAATCTTTGGGATAGCAACTTTTGCTATTCCTCTATTGCTTGGCTATTTGCTTTCATATTATGTGCTTGGATATAGCGAAATAGCGTCAATCATAATTGCATTGATGTTCTCAACTCATACATTGGTTGCGTATCCGATAGCTTTGCGTCTGGGACTTACCCAAACACGCAGCACAACAACTGTGGTTGGCGGAACAATCATTACCGATACAGCGGTACTTTTTGCATTTGGCGTGATAATGAATTATTATAGTGGTTCTTTGACATTTTGGTTTTGGCTGAAATTTCTTGTTTTATTGGCGTTAGTATCGCTTTTTATTCTGTTAATAATACCCAAGATAGCACTTTGGTTTTTTAAGAACATAGAGGAAGAGAATTACTCGCAGTTTATATTTGTGATTGCGATGTTTGTAATGTCGAGTATGTTGATGGAAGTAGCTGGAATAGAGGCAATAGTAGGGGCGTTTTTGGCAGGCTTGGCGTTCAGCAACTTAATACCACATAATTCAACTTTGATGCAAAGGATACATCTGGTTGGCAGCGGATTGTTCATACCCTTGTTTTTGATTAATGTTGGAATGATAGTTGACTTAAAAGTGTTGGCTGCGAGTTATTTCTCATTAATAGTTGCGGCAACTTTGACAATTATGGCGCTATTGAGTAAGTATTTAGCGGCGCATTCAACTCGGCTGTTGTTCAAGTTCAGCCGAAACGAGGCTGATTTTATCTTTGGATTAAGTGCTTCACACGCAGCTGCGACAATTGCCGTGATAATGATTGCATACAAAGCAGGAATATTAGACGAGAATGTGTTGAATGGGACAATATTATTGATATTAGTTACTTGTCTATTTGCATCGTTTGTAACAGAACGAGCAGGAAGAAAGCTTGCCATAGAAGAACAAGAGAGGAAAGATGTGATAAAAACAGAACCGATGAGAATATTAGTTCCTTGCTCGAATCCGAATAGCATCGATAAATTGCTCGATTTGGCAATTGCCTGCCGTGGCGATAACGAGGACGAACAGCCAATTTTCCCATTATCGGTTATTATTGAGGACGATAAAACCGAAAGAAGAATACTGCAAAGCACAAAAGCAATACAAACATACGTAAGATTAGTTTATCCGGGGAAGAAATCCATAACACCAACGACAAGACTTGATACAAACGTATCGAGCGGGATTATTCGAGCGATGAAAGAGATGATGATAAACTTAACAATACTTGGCTGGACGGGGAAATCAAAGGCATCGGAATTCTTTTTTGGCAGGAAAACAGACAATGTCATTGAAGCAACAAATCAGACTATTATGGTTGCGAAATTGCATCAATTAATAAACCTGACAAATAAGATTTATGTTTTTGTTGGTGAAAATGCACAATATGAAATTGGATTCAAAAGATGGCTTGAAATACTCAACAATATTAGTAAGTATGCAGCAGCACAAGTAATTTTCCTCTGTCTGCAATCAACGAAGCTAAGCATTATCAAGCAGTGCAAAGCAAGTGGGGTACTTGGCGACGCTGTCTTTGAGGTAGTCAGTTCAATAGATGAATTTACAAGTTATGCTAATAAATTTTCGGAAAATGATATTGTAATATTTGTAAAGGCACGTTCAAAGAGCGTCTCGTTTTCATTGGACTATATTCGAATAGTTGATGAAATCACCGAAGAAAAACCGGGTTGCAACTACATTATGCTCTATCCGGAAACAAATCCAATAGTAGAAATGGAAGAAATACCAAATGTTGATGTATTGGATTCTTCTTTCATCGATGAAAATATCACACTAATCCAAAAATTGAAAGAAAAGTTGTTCAAGAGCAAATCTAATTGATATTATCTTAAATATTTGTCTTTGTTCAATATTCGAACAAGTAGTCCCCAACGTTTATCCACTTTGAAGCCATATTTCGAGAAGAAGGCTTCGACATAGAAAGTAGTTTTGATAATATCAATGCCCTGGCTATACATTCGATTGATGAAATCTTCCATCATAGCACGCCCGAGCCCACGCCCACGATACTGAGTTGCAAGGACAATACCATCGAGTGTGCAGGAATTATCTTCTTTAATTTGGTAGATTATTCCACCGATAATTCTATCGTTGCTATCGAAAAGTACAAGAAATTGGTCTTGCTCGGAAATTACTTTTGTCAATTTTTCCTTATAGAATAAACGATATAGAATACCGATTTCGGCAGGTTCAACGGGTTGGCGGAAGATGTATGGATCACCGAATTTATCTTTAAATGTAGTTTTGACAATAAGCGACAGATCGCGTTTTTCCTCAAATTTTGCGATGTCGTATTGCAAGGATTTTGTGTAGCCGGGGAATACCATCTTTGAGAAAATTTCTCTATCAATTGGGTCTTCGAGAGTGCTTTGCAATTCGGATAGCTCGATAAGTTGAGTAGCGGGAACGTGTTTTTCTTTGTTCATTTGAGCAAGAAGTTTATCGAAAGCATTACGTACGTAGAAACCTTTGTATGCGAAATAAGTATGGCGATAAAGCTGATAACGAGCAATTTCGGGATATCTATCGAGACGGTACAGATGATAAAGTTCAATAATAGATTGTTCTTTTGCTTCGGGAATAGCGTTAGGATTGGAATTTTGCCATTCGTAATATTTGTCGATAGCATAGATAAGCGGTAGCGGCATATAATAATTTTCGTTTATATATTCTATGAATTTTTGAAGTTCTTTCTTTAGAGATTTATCGAGGAAAAGAATATCTTTACGGGTAAGTTCATCGTAAAGATTATTAAGAACAGTTACGGCTTCATCTTCGCGGAGAGCTTCCATAATCGCGTTGAAAATCCAGTTAACATCTAAAAATTCTTTAATCCAGGAATAATGATGAATTGCTTTTAGGTAGAAATTATCAAGCATTGGTTTGATTAAAGAAGTGTAGTTGTCGAAATACTTCCAGCCGGCAAGAGAAAGTATAGTAGCACCATCGCGAAAATCAATTTCGGGGACAACAACATTCGAGGGATTGACGTTTCCAGGAATAATCTTTTGTCCGCTATATCGCCAGGCACGAACGAAAGCAGCAAGACCCTCGGTATAAAGACGTTTGAGAATATTGAGTTTTGGGAAGGGCTGACCGTACATTTTAAGAGTAGAAAGCTGGCGTAACTTTTCCCACACTGTCAAATCACCGAGAAATTCCATACTGCGTGCTTGCAGTTCGGGACGAGCACAACCGAGCGTCGGCAGAACACCTGGACCCTCGGGATAGCCCGAAACCGCAACAAGCCAGAGTATTGTTTCTAAATTTCGTTCGTCGGAAATATTGTCGTTTATGATGGTTTGAATGTCGTAATGCTTTCCTTGCTTTGTATTTACACTAACTCGATAAATCTGATTTTGAGTGATGCTACTAATCTTTGAGACCCAAACTCCGTCGTCGCTAATTTCTGAAATATCGAAATCGTTTTCTTCAAATGCAAGAGTAATTGATTGTTTCAAAAATGTGGTATCGAGAAGAACGCGTTTAATATTATCTACTTCTTGTTCGGAAAGGCTATCTTCGAAAATAATCTTGTTGCACCAGGATGCAGGGAATTTAGAGAATTTTTGTTCTTCCAGACTATTTTCGTATTCGCAGGACAATATCCAGAAATATTTTGCCGCAATGGAAGAAAGTTGCGGGTCGACTTTGTGAAGAACCCAGTTTGCTAATTCAAAGCGAACAGTTGCGTAATATTCAGGGTTGTATTTGACAAAGTCAACTAATAATTTAAAGATACTTTCGAATTGTTTATGAAGGGTTTCGGATTGAGGCCAGGGAAGATTTTCGCGGTAGAAAAGCAATCTCTTGCGAAGTGCATTAAGCCGACGGCGTTCAAACTTGCTCGAAGCGATAATCTCGATAGAATTGTTATTGAGAAAAGTAAGACCAGATTCGAGAAAAGCGGGGAAAATTTTTTCTGTTTCGGCAATTTCGTCGTTCTGCAAAATAGTGCGATAAGCCAGGCAACGTATTTCTTCATTAGGGTGGTAAGCAAGAGATTGAATACGAAAACGAACGATTTCTAACGACAGTTCATCGAAGCTGCTAAATAATTTAGACAATTTATTCAGTTCATCTAATGCTTTTGCGTCGTCGGAATAAAAAATTGTGCAAATTAGACGATTAATTTCAACAAGTTGATTATTTCTTATACCTCGAATATTCGCAAAAAGGTCGTCGGAATATGAGTTTCGTTTATTGAAATCGCATAGAATTTTTGTGCTGATTGACTTATTGCGGTGGTCAAAATTTGCTTTAACAGGTGCAAAGACAAACAAATTAGGGTTGCCCACCCAATATTTAGGTTGAAGAGCAAGAGAACCCAGGTCGATAGTATTGCCTTCGACTTCATAGATTAGGTCGCCAATTTGAATTTTATTGTCGGATATTCGCTCAATATTTAGATAGAGAGAAGTTTCCTTGTTGATTAATCCATTGTCGTAGACAACGATATCTTCTTCTAAAATAGAGAGGTCGCGGTAGAACCACTTGGGAATAATGATTTTTAAACCCTCGAAATACAATTCGTTTACGTCTTTCGAATAGAGTTTCTCAATTATTTCAGAAAAGTTTTTTTCAATTGCTTTTCTATTGAAAGAGCCTTTCGGAGTAAGTTCGCCGAAATCAATGGAAAAATCTCTTTCCAGAATTTCGAAATTGACAACTCGTTCGTAAGGGGCTAAATTGCGATTAGCTTCGGAAATGATTTTTTGGAAATAATTGCGAGGGTTGGTTTTTATACTTTCGTCGTTGAATAAAGCGTCGTCGTAGTCGGGAACAATAAGAAGAGTGTTGTAGGCTCTGCCATCACCAACAAGAAAGGTGCGTTTAATACCGGGAACGCCATCAAACTTGTTTTCAACGTTTTTTGGAGAGATAGTTTGCCCTTTGTTGTTCTTGTAGATATCCTTCACCCTATCGACAATTGAGTAATAGCCGTTGCTATCCACAACGAAAACGTCCCCCGTTGACAACCAGTAGTCGTCGTGCAAATTAGTAGGGAACGGAATAACTGAACCAATAGGATGAGTATCAAGATAGCGAGCAACGTAGTGCCCGCTAATTAGCATTTCGTTATTATCAGCGAATTTTGTATAAACGCCAGGAAGAGGTTTTCCGACAGTTCCTTTAATGTAGCGTCCGGGTGGCGTCATAGTGATGCCGCCGGTGGCTTCGGTCATTCCAAATCCGCTGCAAAGTTCAATATCGTATTTCTGATAGAAAGTGAAAATCTTTGGGTCTAAATAACCTGCGGCAGAAAGTCCCCAGTGCAGATTTTTCCCAACAATTGAAGTGATTTTTTCTCTTATTTCTTTTCGGGAAGAAATATTTTCGGTTTCTTCCATTATTTTATCGTAGATTTGCATCCAGCGAATTGGAACGCTAATAAAACCAGTTGGGTTTACTTTGGAGAACAAAGAAAGCAAATTATCTGCCGAAGAATTTCCAACGAAGACGTAAGTGCCGCCCCAATAAATCATACCCGTCATTTCTAAATATCTACCGAATGTATGAAACAGCGGCAAATAGCAAAGCAGAACTTCATTGTTTCCGACGGCGGGCAGAGCTGCTGCACGACAAAACCTTTTGCTAACAATGTTATAATTGGAGAATGAGACACCTTTGGGGCGTCCCGTGCTGCCAGAAGTGAACATTACAGTGATTACTTGATCGATAGAGTAGCGTTTTCGTTTATTGAGAATAAGATCAATTTCTTTATTGCTAATAGTTTTGATAAAACGAGGAAGGTAGATATGATTGGTAAGTTCCTTAATACTCTCATTTATATGCAGAATTATCGGCTTAATCAATAAATTTTTTGAAATTTCTTCAATTTGGCGAATTCTATCGAGTGTATCTGTTACAACTACGTTGAAGTTCATCATTTTGAAAATAGAAGTTAGTTCGTCGTTGGTAAAGTGAACATTCAGAGGGGAAACGGGAATATCCCAGGAGAGCGCTGCAATATCGACCATAGCACTTTCGGGGGAATTTTCGCAGAAAATGGCTAATCGAGGAGAACCCTGGACGCTTTTGAAAATTGCAGTGGCAATTTCTTTCGATTGTTGCCAGACTTGTTCGTAGCTAAAGCGTTTTGGAGTAAACTTCCCCATATCGATAAACAAAGCTTTTTGAGAAAGTTCTTCTGCACGATAACGCAATAAGTCATTGAAAGAGAAATCGCTTGCTTGAATAATTTTGCAGGCACATTCAGCCCAGCTATATCGTTGTTCTTCGTTTTCTAAAAGAGATATATAATTATTTTTGCCTGTAAAAAGAAGCCATTTGTGAAGGAATTGCTTATCGGCAATGGATATTTCATTGCTTTTGATGAATAATTCGCTTAATTCAAGCAACTTAACAGCATTTTCTGAATTCAGCTTAATGATATTCTGTTCAAATTGATTTAAAAGCGAATGAATTTCGTCCAATACGTTTTTCATAGGGACCTCTCAAAAACGGGAATTTACTTATTCTTAAAATAGTTAGAATTGAAGAAAAAAAAAAGAATAAAGTTTAATAAAAAGTCTAAAACTTCTCTGTTTTGAACCAACGGATGGTTTGAAAGCTTCCGAAGGTTTTGCAAAAACATTGTTGTGGTTTGCTTATTCGTGTCGCTACAAGCAAAAAAAGGCTGTCTTTTTGAGACAGCCCTTATGAAATAGACTGGTAATCAGTTACTAATATTAAGTGTTATTGCTTGATAATTCTTTCAACTACAAAAGATTTAGAAGTGCTTATTTTAATGAAATAAGTGCCCGAAGGTTGCGAAGTTAAATCAATTGTTTGAATTATACCATTGTTTGTTGAATTGGCATTAATTATCATAATTTCCTGGCCGGCGATATTTGAAACAGTAATTACAGCAGAAATATCATTAACCAAATTAGCTTTAAGAGTGAAAATGCCACGAGTAGGATTAGGTGACAGCAAGATTTGAGGCTCAGCTGTCCATTCGTTTTCGACGCTTGTAATTAGGTTGTATTCGTCGCTCATTGTGTAGCAATCGCCGCTTTCAGCAACTTCTACGGCGTATTTTCCTGGAACTAACGGGCGGTATTTACGTTCGGTTGCACCTTCGATAAGTTTGCCGTTAAGATACCAGCGATATTTATTAGCAGGAGAAGCAACTAAAAATTCGTATTCTTCTGTGATGGTAGGTTTAGGTGGAATTGGATGGAAGGAGACTTCTATAAATTCGGACACAACCTGACAACCATCACCAGTTTCAGCGGTGCAATAGTAGGTGCCTGCTTCGCTAACAGTAATTTTTCGACCTTCGACGCCATTATTCCATCTATAGTTATTAAAACCAATTCGAGCTGTTAAAGTAACGCTATCACCAATGCAAAGAGCAGGAGATTTAGATTTATTGATAGTAAGTTCAGGAGTTGGAAAAACAGTAACAGAAACGATATCAGATTTAGCATTACATTCACCACCATAAGAATGGACGAATGAGTAGTTTCCATCAGTTTTTACAACAATTGATTTAGTAGTTTCGCCTGTGTTCCACACGACAAAACCATCCTGGACGTCAGCAACAAGAACTACACTATCGCCCTGACAGAATGAAGTATTACCAATCACAGTAATAATTGGTTTCGGTAAGTTGCAGTCCAGAAGTTGAGTTTTCCAGAGACCACGTCCCCAGGTGCCAGCATAGATTTCTTTCTTAGAGCTGTTAATTTTCAAATCATTAATAATAACGTTTGGAAGATTTGAACCGAAAAGTTCCCAGACATTTGAGCCATAATCAGAATAGAAGACACCGACATCAGTGCCGACATAAATTCGGTCGGGAGAATTTGGTTGATAAGCGATGCAATTTGCAGGAACATTGGGCAAGTTACCTGATAAGTTAGTGTGTTTGTTCCCATCAAAAACCCAGACTTTATTACCACGCTGGAAGCCGGATTTAGTATAATAAACTATGTCAGGATCGAGAGGGCTAACTTCCAAATCGGAGATTGCCAGATCAGAAGTAAAGTATTGAGACCAGGAAATGCCATTATCAGTAGTTCGCCAGACAGTAGTATAAGTAGCAGCATAAACATAATTTGAATTAGTAGGAGATACTGCAATAGTTTGCAATGTCGTATTAGTTCCGAAATTGGAAATTTTGACAAATGAACCAGCCGAACCATAGGCAAGCGAGCGCCAAACGTTGTAGTAGCCTACGTAGATTACATTAGGCTTTTGCGGGTCGATAGCCAATGGAGCAGTCCAGGCACCAGATTCGCCATTAGTTTGGTATTGATTAATCATATTAGTAAATGAGGCACCACCATCAGTGGAACGACGGAAATCCCCATAATAGAGCGAACCGTATATGCGACGAGCATCAGTTGGGTCGATGGCACAGTCCATTCCGTCGCCTGCGAGAACGTGCATCCAGTTATTTTCTTTATAGAGACTTGAACCATTATCTTGCGAACCACCGATAAATAGATTTGGGTCAGACTCGCATATACCAATACGGTAGAATTGGGTAATTGACATACCATCGCTAATGAATGTCCAAGTATTACCACCATTAGTGGTATAATCGATGCCGCCATCGTGTCCAGCATAAAGTCTTCCATCGGGAGCAAAGATAAGGTCGTGAATATCAGCGTGAACCTGTGGAGCACCATCTCCATACCAATGTGCAACAATTTGCCAGGTGGAACCCATACTTGTAGATTTCCAGATATTAATTCCACCGACGTAAATTTCACTGGGGTTTGTAGGAGAAATAGCAAGAGCCAAATCGTATTGTCCCTGTCCTTTATTCATATCTTTGCCATTGCTATTCCAGCCAAGAAGATTTAGTCCATCACCTTTTTGATAGAGAGGTGTCCAGTTTTCGCCAGCATCTTCGGATGCGATTAGAGAAAGGAACTGCATAGTGTTTCTTTCGGCGCTAAGAGCATATACCATATTTGGGTCGGCAGGGGTAACTTCAATAGCAGTACGAATAGCATTAGGTATATTATACACTTTACGCCAGGTTTCGCCCATATCGGTAGATTTATAAATATCAGTTCCCGATGAGGAATATGTGAAAGTAGAGGCGTAAAGCACGTTAGGATTGTCGGGTTTTTGCTCTAAATCGATGAAAAATCCACTTTGCTTGTTGAACCAGGTTTTGCCGCCATCAGTTGTTTTAAGAATGCCAGAATTACTTGTAGCAACGACAACATTTTCGTCAGTTGGTGAAACAAACATTTTACCGAAAAGTTTTCTATCTTCGAGAGCGTATGCAGCACTGGTGAGTTCCCAGGTCTGACCGTCATTTGTAGATTTAATTATACCAACGCCATAATAATTTTGGGCAGCAGAAGAACCGTCCATATCGCCAGTTGCTACATAGATAACGTTTGGATTACTACGAGCAATTTGAATGTCGGAAACACCTAAGGACATAATTTCAGTTTTTGGGTAATTGAACCAGGTTTTGCCTTTGTCGGTTGAACGCCAAACACCACCAGTTGCGGCACCAGCCCAAATATCATTTGGACGTGAAGAGTGGAAACGCACGATATTAACTCTGCCTAACCCCTGGTCTCTGACGCTGGAATTTAAACTACCGGGACGATCAATGGGACCGATGAGTTGCCAGGTGCGGCTCTGGGTGGAATTAAGTTTCTTGAAACCTTCCTGATAACGTTGCCATTCTTTGTAAAGTTCGATTGCCTGGGGAAATTCGCCTGTGGGGTACACACGAGGTTCCCAGAAATGCTCCCAGCGTTTGAATTGCTTCCATCCTCTGCGTTGGTCCTCGGGTATGTTATTGTAGAAATTGTTCTTAGCACTCTGAATTTTATAAAAATTCTCCTGCTTTGTAGGATTTTCGTACAAACTATTGTAAATTTGAGCAAAAGATATGCTCGGCGCAATAATAGCAAAAAGCGCCACAATCATAAATACTTTTGAAATTGAATTTTTCATTTTGGACCACTATATTTTATGAATAATAAATATCATAATTAGTTTACAAAATTAACAAAAAATTAGTAATTTATTACCCTAATAATTAGACAACTAATAACATAAATTAGTTACAAATATAGAGATTATTTTATATGAAAATTATTGTTAAGATGTTTCTTTTGCTATTGTCTCAGTTATTAATCTTTTCAAATATTAAAGCTGAATTTTCTACTTTATTTGAACAGATTCAATATTATCAAAATAGATATAAAGTACAATGTGTGGAAGACAAAATCACGGACAACTACGGCAACAGGTTCGACAGTCTCTACGGGACAAGAAATATGAGAACAATATTGTATGGGATTGCTTATCGAGGTGGAGCAAATAATTATTATCATAAAATCAACAAACGAGAAAATCAAAATCCGTTGCCAGGCGACGGTCTGGAAAATTTATGTAAGGAGGGATTTTCTGATGCTGTCTATCTATACGCAAAAAACTTTTCGTCTGCGGCAAAGGAAACCATTGTAGGAAACAACAAATTGGAATATTGGCAGATAAGCGGGAATAGCTCAGAGGAAATAAGGCGAATTATTGAGATGGTGTATGAAGTGATTACTCGAAAACGCAGGGGACCCATTTATTTTCATTGCTGGAATGGCTGGCATCAGTCGGGTTATATTGCAGCGGCTATATTGAAGCAGTTTTGTGGATATTCAGATGAACAAGCACTGGATTACTGGGTGCGCAATACGGATGGAGCATCAAGAGGATATGAGCAAATAAAAAAGCGGATAATAGAATTTAAGCCTTTTGCTGAGTACGAAATTTCAAAAGACTTGCAAAAAGTAATTTGCCCTTGCTCTAATGCGAAATAATTAATTATTTTTTTTTGTAAGATATTTGATTAAATTAGTTTTATCATTAATAGGAGTTTTTTATGAAAAAAGTATTCCTTTTTCTTTTTGTTGCTTTATTTTCTGCATCGTCGATTTTCGCTCAGTATGAAAAAGCAATATCGGCAGACCCGATCGACTTGCTTGTAAGCAAGGTGTTCAATGTTACATACGAGCAAAAGCTTTCGGGAAGTAATTCGTTTACTGTATTTGGTTCGTACTATAATTACAGCGATTATTGGAGCGCTTATGGTATTGGTGCTTCATACAGATGGTATTTAACAGGTGTTATTCAAGACGATAGAAACCCAATTTCAGGTTTATCTGTCGGTCCAATGGCTCGAATTAGTTTTT
>JAKIZO010000089.1 GCA_022707965.1 Bacteroidota bacterium | reverse complement strand
GATAGTACTAGCATACGGTCCAACTACTTTTCTCAAACTACCATTCGGACCGACGTGAAGAGTATTTTTTACCCTCAACGATTTAAAAAGCGAGGAACCAAAATAAAGCTCAGAAATGTAAATAGAAGAATTTATGTATAAACTATCAATAGCAAAACGCGGGGTTTTATCAAAAGCAATTTGATGAATGTGTCCGATAATTACTGTATCACCCTCGAAAAAGCCAGGTGTATTAAGTGCTATTACATTGCTTGAATGAGGGTTACCGTTATTATAATAGTTTGTCCACGAGAATGGGTCGCTCCAAATACCAGTCTGCCTACTCCAGTAAATGCGAGGACGCTCGAAGGATGAAGGATCACCAGCAGTCCAATCGTGATTTGGCAAAGTCTGAGCATTATCAATAATAATAAATTTGTTAGTAGTATCTATTTGAAGATTAGATGCATTGAAAATAGCAAATCCCCAACCTGGGTCAGCAGGTTCGACGTCCGCACGGCGATATAGCAATGGGCGATAGTTAAGAATATTGCCGATGCGTTCTGCATCGTTATATTTAAATCTTAACGATGAAGTGCCACTTCCCAGTACAATATTGCTTGTGTTCAAACTCCAATATTTCCTGAGCATATTAGGATTTGCATTCGGGGCTTGTGGATGTGGATAATTGCTCCTTAGAGCAACTTCTAAGTAATTGTTTGCGTTGTATGTTTGGTTTGTTAGAGTAACACTTGCTTGGCTGTATCTAACTGGACGCAAACCTAATGAATCTTCGCCGATTGGGAAGGTAAAAGAATAAGTTTGGTTTGTCCCTACTGGATAAGTTTTCCTTACACGTGCAGTATTAGGACCGCCACTTACTTTGAATAAACGAGTAGAGTTGAATAAATCCAAACTATCAATTATAGAATTAGCACCAAAAGTTGTAATTGTATTATCGTTCAGTGCAAAAATTGTATTAGTGCGGAACTGAACGGAATCGCTAAACTGTATATTGACTGAGGAAGTAATACTGCCTGATGGTTTATCGATTCTTACTGTTTGAGGGAA
>JAKIZO010000088.1 GCA_022707965.1 Bacteroidota bacterium | reverse complement strand
ACAGGCAATGCATTTGCATCTTGCGGCTGATTGGTATTAACGCTAACAAAACCACCTGCCTGCATAATCCTGTCGAATGCACTCCTATCAGTAACAAGGTCTTTGATTACTGGAAATGCTTTTGCACGGAACGGCTCAATGTAAATCGAATCTCCATCTTTAAATTTACGCATATGGAGTTGGCAAGTAGTAGTAGCTACTTCGGGTCCGTGCGGATTTCCGTTTATGGTAAGTGAGCAGGCACCACATATTCCTTCGCGGCAATCGTGGTCGAATGCAACTGCTTCTTTACCATCGTGAATAAGCTGCTCGTTTAAAACATCAAGCATTTCAAGGAAGGACATATCCTCAGAAACGTTGTCTAACTGATGTTTTTCCATAAAGCCCTTGCTTTTTGCGTCTTTTTGTCGCCATATATAAAGTGTTAGTTTCATTATTTGTAACTCCTTACAGCTAATTTTACATTCTCAAATTCTAATGGTTCTATGTGCCTGTTCGGTTTGTTTCCAACGCCGGTAAATTCCCATGCAGCAACGTGGGTAAAGTTTTCGTCATCACGTTTTGCTTCACCGTCTGGATATTGATATTCTTCACGGAAATGCGCCCCGCAGGATTCTTTGCGTTCGAGTGCATCCCAAAGCAATATTTCAGCAAATTCAAGAAAATCTGCAACACGTAATGCCTTTTCTAAAACAATATTTAAATCTTCTGCTGTACCAGTAACAGTTAGGTTTTGCCAAAATTCTTCGCGAATTTGAGGAACAATCTCCAATGCTTTTTTAAGTCCAGCTTCGTTGCGTCCCATTCCGCAATAGTCCCACATCACTTTGCCAAGCTCACGGTGAAACTGGCTTGGAGTTTTCTTTCCTTTAATTGAAAGTATTCGGTTTATTTTCTCAGTTTCTGTCTTTTCTACTTTTTTAAATTCAATATGTTCAATATCAATTTTATCAAATTTATTTGTAGCAAAATAATCTCCAATTGTATAAGGAATAACGAAGTATCCATCAGCCAAACCCTGCATCAAAGCACTTGCTCCGAGCCGGTTAGCTCCGTGGTCTGAAAAGTTTGCTTCACCCAAAACGTGCAATCCGGGAATTGTGGACATTAAATTGTAATCCACCCAAAGCCCGCCCATTGTGTAATGCGAAGCAGGATAAATCATCATAGGAGTTGTGTATGGATTTTCACCAGTTATTCTTTCATACATTTCAAAAAGGTTGCCATAACGTTCTTCAATTACATCTTGTCCTAACCTGTTTATAGCATCGGCAAAATCAAGATAAACGCCGTAACCTGTTGCACTTACTCCTCGTCCGTCATCGCAAACTTCTTTTGCAGAACGGGAAGAGATATCGCGAGGAGAAAGATTTCCGAAACTTGGATATTTTCTTTCCAGATAATAATCTCGCTCTTCTTCGGGAATTTCGTTTGGAGGACGATTGTCTCCTTTATTTTTCGGCACCCATATTCTTCCGTCATTTCGAAGCGATTCGCTCATTAAAGTTAATTTGGACTGATGTTCTCCACTTACAGGAATACAGGTTGGGTGAATTTGTGTAAAACAAGGATTAGCAAAGAAAGCTCCTTTTTTATATGC
>JAKIZO010000087.1 GCA_022707965.1 Bacteroidota bacterium | reverse complement strand
AATATAAGAAACGGTCGAAATTATCTTCGAACAATTTCCAATCGGCTAAATTATGGTAGATACCTTTGCGTGAATCGAAAAATTCGTAGTTTGTTGTGATATAAGCCTGAACTTTGTAACGAGGGTTAGAAAGCGAAGAACTCTTCACAGTAGCCGGAAAAGATTGCTCACCAATCGAAATTGGGATATCACGCAAACGGTTGATTTCGTGAATTTTGTTCTTGCGTTCCGAAACATTGCCATATTTCGGTGTCATCACACGAATATCGTGACCTAATTCCCTCATCGCGAGAGAATATGAATAAGCGAAGTCGCCTATTCCTGATTCTTTTGCGTAGGGATAAATTTCACTGGTAACGAATAATATACTTAAAGGTTTTGCCATTTTATTTTTGCGAATAACGAATATACAAGTTACAAAATTAATTAAAGTTATTGAGAATTAAAAAGTTTATTTGACAATTGAGGATAGAAGTAAAAAACTGTGGGAAAGGAAAGTTAAAATATTTGACTAAAATTCTGTTGCATAGCAATATTTTCGAAATAGTAATAAAGGTCGATAAGTTCGGAAAGAATCATAGCGGTTGCCCCCCAGAGGACTTCCGATTTATTCAAGTCCCAGCAGGGTATTTCGATTGTTTCGCCGAAAAATTGTCTTTGCTGGGAAATGATGTTTTCTTTTTGAACAAGATATGAAAATGGAACTTCGATGATTTCTTCCACTTCGCTTTTGTTTATTATCCAATCATCGAAATTTGTAGCACCGACGAACGGATAGATAAGCGAATTAGATGGAAGAACGTATAGTTCAGAGAGAGAAGCTAAAACATTTATTTCTTCGGCGGGTATTCCAATTTCTTCGAAAGCTTCGCGGAGTGCGGCATCGAGAGGAGTTTCGTTTTTTTCTATTTGACCGCCGGGGAAGCTAATTTGCCCGCTATGAGATTTCAGGTTCTGGCTGCGGAGGGTAAGCAATACGCTGAAGTCATTTATATTCGAAGGTTTAAGCAAAATCATCACAGCGCTTTTTCTGATATTCATACCATCAGGAGTAAAAGTTCGGAATGGAGTTCCGTTTTTCTTCGGAGCTAATTTTATGTGTGAGTTTAATCCGAATAACTTGTTATTGCTTTTTAGAAACTCAATGAAATTTGCATTTTCATTTTTCATTATTAATAGTATTTAATTTTTACTAATTTTATGTATTAATTATTGCGAAAAGAAAGACGTATTAATGAGAATTTCCTTTTACTTAATAATATTACTTCTGTTTCAAGATGTGTTAATTGCTGAACATAATGAAATTATCGAAAATAAATATTTACGAAACAAGAAATTCAACGATTCTTATCTTGATTTGTTCTTTAAAACGACGCCAACGGGACTGCCGTCGAGTTGGTTATTTGCGGACGAGAACTTTGTGTATAAAAAGAGCGAAAAACTTGAACTAATTCCGATAAACAGGACAAAACTTTCGCGGTATCCATATTTTGCTTTCGAAGGTGTTCCGATATACAATATAGAGGACGGTGGGATTGACTTATCGAAATTTGTGCTTTTGCCGAGTTTTTTCTATATCGAGCAGGAAAGAGCCGACAGCAGCCGTTTCCCAACAATTTCGGATTTCAACAATATTATTTCTGATACGAATTTAAGAAAAAGCTCGACAAGTGTGAGCGTTGGGGCGGGAAATCAACTTGGTAATTTGTCGGGGAACCTGTTTGTTACGCACAAGCAATTTAAATACTTTGTTTCGGGAAGTTTTCTGAACTCACCAGGAATAAGC
>JAKIZO010000086.1:254-1919 GCA_022707965.1 Bacteroidota bacterium | reverse complement strand
TATTAAATTTTTCGCTTCATCGGGCAATTTCCCATATTTATCTATTATTTCTTTGGTTAATTCTTCGAGTTCTTTGTTGGTAGTGCAATTATAAAGCAATATGTAATAATTAAATCTATCAGTCGAGTTTTCGATGTAATTGTCGGGGAAGAAAGCATCTTTATCAATTTCAATTGCAATTTCTTTATCCAACGACTTTGGTAAATCCTGAATATCTTTGAATAGTTCAGGATATTCCTCAGTGCGTAATTCATAGACGGCTTCATCTAAGATTTTTTGGTATAATTCATACCCAATATCAACAATAAAACCACTTTGTTCCGCCCCCAAGAGATTGCCTGCACCCCGAATTTCAAGGTCTCGCATAGCAAGCCGCAAACCACTGCCTAATTCAGTGAATTCCTCTATAGCTTGAAGTCGTTGAATTGAGTGCTTCTTCAATATTTGAAAATTGGGTACTACAAGAAAACAATATGCTTGTGTATTGGAGCGTCCAACTCGCCCACGTAGTTGGTAAAGCTCAGCCAATCCAAAATTATGAGCGTTGTTTATTATCATAGTATTTGCATTAGGTATATCTATCCCCGCCTCAATGATTTTAGTTGCAAACAAAACAGCAAATTTTCTCTCCAAAAACTTTTTCATTACTGATTCAACTTCACTTGTTGGCATTTGTCCGTGCACAATCCCATATTTAATGTTTGGCAATAACATCGAAATATCAGCAGCCAATTTATCAGTACCTTCAATTTTATCATTAACAAAAAAGACCTGACCGCCTCGATTTACTTCATCTAAAATGATTTTCGACATAAATTCAAGGTTAAATTCGATGATTTCAGTTTCTATTGGCAATCGATTTCTTGGAGGAGTTTCAATTATACTTAAATCTCTTGCACCAAGCAGAGAAAAATTCAGCGTTCGTGGTATAGGAGTTGCAGTCATTGTAAGAGTATCTACATTTACCCGTAACTGCCTTAATTTCTCTTTGGCAGCAACACCAAATCTATGTTCCTCATCAATAATTAAAAGCCCTAAATTTTTGAATTTTACGTCTTTGCTAAGCAGTCTATGAGTTCCGATAATAACGTCTATTTTCCCATTTGCAAGACTGTCAATAATTTGCTTCTGTTCATTTTTTTTCTTAAATCGAGATAATACATCAATTTTTATTGGATATCGCGACATTCTATCGGAAAATGTTTGAAAATGTTGTTCTGCAAGAATAGTGGTTGGAACAAGCACTGCAACTTGCTTGCCTGCATTTGCTGCTTTGAAGGCTGCACGAATAGCAATTTCCGTTTTTCCGAAACCCACATCGCCACATATCAATCTATCCATTGGATAACTGCTTTCCATGTCTTTTTTGACATCGGCAGTTGCGGAAGCCTGGTCAGGCGTATCTTCGAAATAAAAAGATGCTTCGAATTCTTGTTGCCATATATCGTCAGCAGGAAAAGAGAACCCTTCACTGCTTTTTCGTTCCGCATATAGTTTTATTAAATCTCTTGCAATATCTTTAAGTCTGGACTTGATTCTGCTTTTTTTGCGTGTCCATTCAGTTGAACCTAATTTTGTAAGTTTTGGGATAACCCCTTCACTTGAAGTATATTTTTGTATCTTGTGAATATAATTTAGATGAACATATAATAAATCTCCATCAGC
>JAKIZO010000086.1:0-244 GCA_022707965.1 Bacteroidota bacterium | reverse complement strand
TTATCGCATCTTGTTTGTTCCCACAAATTTCAATCGTTTGAAATCCATCAAATTTCCCGATACCTTTATCTTCGTGAACAACGTAATCACCAATTTGGAGTTGTCGTAGTTCTTTAAGAGTAATTCCCTGGTGCTTTTTTGTTCTTTTGGTTGGGGCAACCCTTTGGCGATTAAATATTTGGTGTTCAGTAAAATAAGCAAATCGCTCTTCTTCAAAAATAAATCCAGAAGATAATGAGTAGTT
>JAKIZO010000085.1:1844-2166 GCA_022707965.1 Bacteroidota bacterium | reverse complement strand
CAAAAGCACAATTTGCTCTTGTTATTAACTATTATGATAGAAAAACGGGTTTACCAATTATCCAGGAGCAACCTACCGAACAAATCGTGCAAAATATCCCACAACAGCCAATAATTCTCTCTGACGCTAACTTTTCCCTTCAATATGATAGAATACGCACAATTGCATCCTTCGATTGGCAAAATACATTGTTTGTTCTTGGTGGGCTAAATCCTCTGCTTGACTTGCAGAAAAATATTGAAGTAAGTATTAAACATTATCCCGAAGGCAATGGCGGCTCTGCTTTTATAAGCAACATTTCTTCAAACAGTATTTCGATTAA
>JAKIZO010000085.1:0-1834 GCA_022707965.1 Bacteroidota bacterium | reverse complement strand
CCCTCTCGCTGAAACGCAAAGCGGACAACAAAGAATACCAGATTTCGTTCCCAATTATTGCTGAACCTATCGCGAATCCTGAAATTCCAAGCGAGTTATATCCCGGGCTTACTTACAAAATCAAGCCCAACTTGCCAATGCTTCCCGGCTACGAAGCAAAAGTGGTTATTCGAGACAATAACAATATTCGCTACCAGCAATTTTCTGACGAAACAATCAGCTTCACTCCTAATTATGAAGATACTTCCACCAGTATTTACTTCGAAAGATATATCAACAATAAGCTTTTAGGGCAAAGAATTAGACTAAACATCAAAAAATTTCCACCACCCGTTATTGTTAAACTTTCAAAAATTGATAACAAAACTGTTCTAATGCAGACCAATTCGTTCGGAATATTCAACAACAGAGAAAATACAATTTTATCTCTTGATATTCAAGGAAATGCAACATACAAAGAGAGATTTGGGCAATATAAAGCTGATAGAGAAAAATTAATTTGGACACAATTTTTTGAAATTACTCCTCGCGACCCAAATAAACCATTTTCCTTCAAAATCATTGCTATTGATAGACGTGGCGAACGTAGCAATCAAGAAATTTACACTAACGATTAGTGAATTATGATAAATTTTTAATTATTTTTTAATATTTTTGTCAAAAAAAATTATTACATTTATAATTATCATTAATTCAAGAAACTTATTTTCATAAGTTTTCTTATGTTATTTGGTGTAGCAGCATAAATGAAGAGTTTTTTTTATTGGAGTTGGTATGAAAGTAAAGAAATTTATAAAATATCGAGCGTGGAGGGAACTGTTTTTTTTCCTGTTTTGTTTTGTTCTTTTCCTTCCTGAGCCCGAACATTCTTATTCTCAAATTACCCGCAAAAGAGCTGATCATTTAGAGAAAATTTATAAAGAGAGACAAAAATTTAAAGATGAATATTCTGACCTGGATAAAAACCGCAAAGTAAAAATTGAAACTGACGACTTTGTCTCCACAACGCTCGAAAAATCCCGTCAATACTATTTGCAGGCATTAATTCTTATCAAAAAAGGTGATACTATTAGTGCTGCTCGTTATTTTCAACAAGCGATTGATAATTTAAACAAACTCGTTAGCTACCCAAATATTGAATACAATCACGAGTTTAATGATTTATCCCAATCTATTGTTGAAGATTACGAAAACTACATCACTAATATTGACAACCTTGATGAGAATGCCCCGTTGTTTATTGTTCGCGATAAACTATTCCAGGAAATTGAAAAAATACCCGCAACTCCCGCCCCAGCAGTCCAAAAACCATTTAATTCAACATTTTCAAGCCAGAAGTATCCGAATAGACACACTAAACCTGATAGCCTTGTTATACCTCTAATTGACCACGACCTTGTCAATCGTAGTATTACTTTCCTCACAAAAAACAAACGTGGGCAACATTTTGTTCGCCAATGTATGGAACGTTCCGGCAAATGGTTCCCTATGATGAAACGAATTGCCGAAGCAGAAGGAATGCCGGAAGAAATCGTTTACTTATCGATGATTGAATCCGGGCTCAATCCTAATGCTGTTTCTCGTGCAAGTGCAGTCGGTTTGTGGCAGTTTATGCGTGCAACAGGTCAAGATTACAATCTCAATAAAAACGAATCCTTTTGGATTGATGAACGCCGCGACCCTGAAAAATCTACCTATGCTGCTATGCGGCATCTTCGCGACCTCTATAACGAATTCGGCGATTGGCATCTTGCACTTGCTGCCTACAATTGTGGCACCGGCTGCATCAGACGCTCAATTAGAAAATCTAAACTGGAAAAACCCTCCTATTGGG
>JAKIZO010000084.1 GCA_022707965.1 Bacteroidota bacterium | reverse complement strand
TTTGTAGGTCGGAATGGTGAAGGGAAAACAACGCTGGTTAAATGTATCATGAACCAAATTGAATATGCCGGAAAACTCAAAATCGGACATGGAGTTAAAATTGGCTATTTTGCTCAAAATCAGGCTGAATTGTTGGATGAAAATCTAACTGTTTTTCAAACCATTGATTATGCTGCCGTAGGCGATGTGCGTACTAAAATTCGTGATATACTTGGCGCTTTCATGTTTGGTGGTGAGGCTTCGGAAAAAAAAGTAAAAGTGTTATCAGGAGGTGAGCGGAGTAGGTTGGCAATTATCAAATTACTGCTCGAACCCGTAAATTTTCTCATACTCGATGAGCCCACAAATCATCTCGATATTCGCTCCAAAGAAGTTTTAAAAGAAGCTATTAAAGCATTTAACGGTACGGCTGTAATTGTTTCGCACGACAGGGAGTTTCTCGATGGACTTGTAAATAAAGTATATGAGTTTGGTAATAAAAAGGTACGCGAACATTTAGGCGGAATTTTCGACTTTCTCGAAACTAAAAAAATCGAATCGTTGCGCGAACTTGAAATTAAACCTGAAATTCAAAAAACTTCAGTTATTGAGCAGCAAAAAATAATTTCTGAAAATAAATTAAGTTACGAAGCACGTAAAGAATTAAGCCGAAAAATCAGAAAAGCTGAGAAAGAGGTTGAAGAAGTGGAAACCCTGATTCAAAACCTCGAGAATGAAATTGAACAGATGCAACAAGAACTAAATGATCCTTCAAAGGCATCAGATCATGAATTTATTCTGTTGTATCAGAAAAAACAACGCGAACTTGAACAAAAAATCTACGAATGGGAAATACTAAGCGAGAAACTTGAAGAATTAAAAGTTGAATGATTTGGTATTGTATTTTTGCTGATGAAATAAAGTGTATGATTCAAAGAGAAGTCAATTCTAAACTAAGAAATTTGAGTTTCGTGTTTGAAAGTATCAGGTATCACGAAGTATAAAAATCTTCTTGTCCATACCTCTCAATCTTTCAATTTTTCATTGTTTTTGCTGTTTTATTTTTAATCTTCTATCTTTGTTCCTTGTTCTTTGTTCTATAATCTGAATAATATGTCAACTTTATATCTTATTCCAACCACGCTTGGCGAAACTTCAATCAACAGAATTTTACCTTCATATAATTCTGAAATTATTTCGAAATTAAAATATTTTATAGTTGAAGATATTAGATCAGCTCGCCGTTTCTTAAAACAATGCGATTCTGATATAAATATAGATTATTTGACTTTCTTTGTCTTAAACCAACATACTTCAACAGGTGAACTAAATACTTTCTTAAAACCAATGAAAGAAGGAAATGATATGGGTATAATTTCTGAAGCCGGATGCCCTGCCATTGCTGACCCCGGAGCGGATGTGGTTGCGTTAGCACAACGAGAAAATTTTACTGTTGTCCCATTGGTCGGTCCTTCCTCAATTCTTCTTGCGCTTATGGCTTCAGGCTTTAATGGACAAAGTTTTGCATTTAATGGATATTTGCCCGTTCAACCAGCCGAAAGGGTTAAAGCTATCCGTCACATCGAATCCAAAGCAATTACAAACAATCAGTCACAAATTTTCATCGAAACTCCCTACAGGAACATGAAAATGTTTGAGGATTTGATACAGACTTGCAATCCGAATACATTGCTTTGTGTGGCGGCTGATATTACCCTTTCAACTGAGTTTATAAAAACGAAAACGATAAAAAACTGGAAAAACAATAAGCCTGAATTAAACAAACGTCCCAGTATTTTCATTATTTACAAAAGCTAAATATTGCACAATTGCTAATATAATGTGCAACACAAATGAATTATTTGTTTACATTTGCATAAAATATTTTTTTGAAAACAATAAAACATAATGAATTTCAAATAAATGGATTTACTGCATAAAAAATTCGAACCCCGCCCACTAACAATTAAATCGTTTCTGCATCATACTGTAAAACGATATGCCCAAATGCCATCTCTTGCTTTTGTTGGACAAACTCCAATAACTTATAGTGAATTGGGACATCAAATTGACAATTTGAGCACGTTGCTCCAATCCTATGGATTTGTGAAAGGCGATAAAGTGGCACTTTATGCTCAGAATATGCCTAACTGGGTAATTGCTTATTTTGCTATTGTAAATCAGGGAATGATAGTTGTGCCTGTTTTACCCGATTTTACGTCAGAAGAAATTGAGAATGTATTAATTCATTCGGAAGCTAAAGGTTTGTTTGTGAGCGATAAATTGTATTCCAAAATTATCGGTATAGATTTCCCAAATTTGGAATTAATTATTAAAGTCGATGATTTAAGCATTATTTACCGCAAAACGGAAGCAGTTGAAAATTTTCAGCTGAAAAATATTAATGTTGATGAAGACGATTTAGCTGCAATAATTTATACATCGGGCACAACAGGATGTTCGAAAGGTGTTATGTTATCGCATAAGAACATCACTTTCGTAGCGATGCAG
>JAKIZO010000083.1 GCA_022707965.1 Bacteroidota bacterium | reverse complement strand
CAAATCCAGCTACGAACCAAATCGAATTCAAACTGCAATTAAATGAACCACAAATTCTAAAAATAGAAATATTCGATATTCTTGGAAATCAAGCAATACCAAAAATAGAACTTTTTTCAGAATCACCAGAATTTTCTCAAACAATTGATATTTCAAATTTACCAACAGGAGTTTATTGCATTGTTACAAGTGCAAATAAGCAAAAGACAGCAATGAAATTTATAAAGGTGGAATAGGAAAGAAAATAGTGATTTGTAATAATTAAAAGTCATACTATCAGCAAGCTGATAGTATAACTTCTTTATGAAATTCTAAACTCTTCAATCTAAACTTTCTAAACCTTCTACGAGCATCCACTCGTTGCTCCGCATTCTTCACAAACAGTGCAGCTTCCATTGCGTTTCACCCTTATTGAGCCACAATATTCACAGGTTTCTCCAGTGTAGCCGATTAGCTTAGCATGTTCAGATTGCATTTGAGTCCCACTTGATTTAAACTGGTCAGCAGAATTATTATTTGAAGATTCAGAAACTTCTTCATCTTCTTTTTCTTCAGCACTAAATAAACTTTCTGCATTTCCATTATTCTCTATTTGCTCAGTATGATGGTCGTTATGTCCATTTGATTTTCCGTTTTTCTCAGTTTCATCAACAGTTTTCACCTGAACAAAATCAGTTCTACCCAAGTAATCATACCCAAGCGAACGGAAAATATAATCCAAAATAGAGGTAGAAGATTTAATTGCTTCGTGCCCGCGAACAATACCTGCAGGGTCAAAACGTGTAAACGTAAAAGTATCAACGAGTTCGTCAAGCGGAATACCGTATTGCAATGCTTTAGAAGCTAAAATTGCAAAACTGTTAAGCAAGCCACGGAAAGCAGCACCTTCTTTATACATATCAATAAAAATTTCTCCGAGCGAGCCATCTTCATATTCCCCAGTCCTTAAATAGACCTTATGATTTCCAATATACGCCTCGCGGACAAAACCCTTGCGTTTTTTAGGCAAACGTTTTCTTAATGGATTGTATATATTTGCCAGAATTTGCTCCTGAACTTCTTTGGGACCTTTGGTTTCGTCTAAAGAATCCTCGTCGCCGAGCATAAGAATTTCATCTAATTCCGGGAAAGCAGATGAATTAAGTGGCTGAGAAAGCTTCGAGCCATCGCGATAAAGAGCTATTGCTTTGAGCATCATCTTCCATGAATCAGTATAGACCTGACTTATTTGCTCTAATGTGGCGTCAGCAGGCATATTAACTGTTTTTGAAATAGCTCCGGTAATGAATGGTTGGGCAGCAGCCATCATATTAATATGAGCAGTATAATGGATAAAGCGTTTCCCTTTCGAACCGCAGCGGTTGGCAGTATCGAATACTGGAAGATGCTCATCTTTTAGATAAGGCGCCCCTTCAAGCATCATAGTTCCGCAAACATAATCGTTTGTAGCGTCAATATCTTCTTTACTGAAACCAAGTTCGGTAAGTAAATCAAAATTCGTGTCGTTATACTTGCTTTCCGAAATACCAATTTTCTTTAAAAATGCTTCGCCAAGCACCCATTTATTGAATGCAAAACGAATATCGAAAGCAGATTTTAACTCATTTTCAATTTGTTTGATTTGCTTATCGCCAAAACCTTTTTGCTTGAGTTTGCTGTATGAAATTGATTGACAATTTTCTAAAGTAGCATAGCCAGTGGAATACTTCTCAATTTCATCAATTTGTTCGCGGGTATAACCAAGTTTTTTAAGTGCTTTGCTAACAGATTGATTGCAGATTTTGAAATACCCACCACCAGCAAGTTTTTTAAATTTAACAATAGCAAAATCCGGCTCAATTCCAGTAGTGTCGCAATCCATAACCAAACCGATTGTGCCAGTCGGAGCAAGGACTGTTACCTGAGCATTGCGAAAACCATATTTTTCACCCAGTTCAAGCACTTTATCCCAGCTTTCCTTTGCAGCATCAAGCAAATACTTCGGACAAAATTCCTCATTAATACCGATTGGTTTAATTGTAAGTCCTTCATATTCTTCATCTGGAGCATTATAGGCAGCAAGGCGATGATTCTTTAAAACTCTGAGCATTTGTTCCTTATTTTTATCATATTTAGGAAAAGCACCGAGCTGGCTTGCCATTTCAGCAGAGGTTTTGTATGCTTCAGAAGTCATTAGTGAAGAAATTACGCCAGCTATAGCCATTGCTTCTTTAGAATCGTAAGGAATACCGCAAATCATAAGCAGTGAACCGAGATTCGCATAGCCAAGCCCGAGCGTTCTAAAATCGAAACTCCGCTGCGCCATCTCCTTTGAAGGAAATTGAGCCATTAGCACTGAAATTTCAAGAACAACAGTCCAAAGTCGAACTGAATGTTTGTATTCATCTACTTTAAAAACACAGGAATTTTCATCAAAAAATTTGGTTAGATTCAAACTTGCAAGGTTGCAGGCAGTATCGTCAAGGAACATATATTCGCTGCAAGGATTGCTGGCATTAATTCTGCCACTATTCGGGCATGTATGCCATTCGTTAATAGTAGTGTCGTATTGCAAGCCGGGGTCGGCGCATTTCCAGGCACTAATCAAAATTTTGTTCCAAAGGTCCTTTGCACGCACTTTTTTACCTTTTGTCTTGTCAGTTCTCCAGCGAAGTTCCCAGCTATCGTCATTTTCCACAGCTTTCATAAACGCATTTGTTACGCGAACGGAATTATTCGAGTTTTGCCCACTAACAGTATTATATGCCTCTCCTTCGTAATGAGTATTATATTCTTCAAAATCAAGCGAAGTGAAGCCCTGCTCAACCAGATTTAGAACACGCAGAATAAAGCTAAGTGGCACACCAGCAATAATTGCAGCGTGAATTTTTTTTCTTAATTCCTTGTTTTCTTTTACGTTAGTTCCATTTGCAATTACAAAATCCAAAATTCCTTTTAGATGAAATTTATTGATTTTCGAGC
>JAKIZO010000082.1 GCA_022707965.1 Bacteroidota bacterium | reverse complement strand
TGTCCTACACCTTCGAGGTGTAGGACATCTTAAACCAAAATTGTAACGAACCCAAAGGGTTCAAATGTTTGTAGTAAAGAATAATCGGCGATTTATACGACTCCGTAGGAGTCGCATTATGTTATGCAATCTTATTTTCTACAAACATCAAATCCCTTCGGGATTAAACCCAAATAATGTATCAGAACCCTTATGAGACAGCCCCGACATCTGGAGAACAGCGGATAGAAAATTCCTATTGCATTATTTGGGTTTATAGCAACGAAAATAGAACGATTATGCTTATCCACCAACTTTTCCAATAGCCTCTATTTACATCTAATTTACAGACATTTTCGCCCGATGCTTGCCGCACAAAAAAAATTCATAATGATTTTAAGGTAGGCTCGTCTTTGCTGCTAAGCATAGTGAGGTAAAGATGAAACACGCATATAAATTATTTGTTTATCCGATTGGGTTTAGGATAAGTTTTGTCCTGCTCTTTGTGCTATCTTGCACCAAAATATCATACTCATCGAATTATGGCAATATATCGAGTGAAAAGGCTATCAGATTTCACCCAGTAATAGACAAACTAATAAAGAGTGGGGCGGATAGTTCCTTTGTGTTTTCTTTGATTGCGAGCAACTCTACTTCCTTCAGCGATAAATATGTTAAAATAAACGTAACTGGATACCTTACGCCGGCAAATTATTCGCAGTTTTACAACGAACAATCGGTAAATAAGTCAAAAGATTTTATAAATAAATACCTCAAGACGCTCTCCGAAGCTGAATTAAAATACAACGTTCCTAAAGAAGTAATTTCATCAATACTATGGATAGAAACAAGGCATGGCAATTATCTTGGAACGCATCATATTCCAAGCGTTTACCTATCGACCGCATTAGCTTCACAAAAAGAATTTATCGAAATGAATATTGCTGAAATGGACGCAAAATTCAAAGGAAAAGCAAGTGAACGCCAGAAGTTAGTTGAGAAAATTAAATCAAGAGCAGAAAAAAAATCGGCTTGGGCACTTGCAGAATTGCTCGCGTTAGAAAAAATGAAGAAAATGAATATTGCTATCGTTTCTATATATGGCTCTTGGGCTGGAGCGTTTGGCATCTCCCAATTTTTGCCTTCTTCATACATTAAATGGGCAGTCGATGGCAATAACGATGGCATAATTGATTTATTCAATTTTGAAGATGCAATACATTCCGTTGCAAATTACTTAAATTCAAATGGTTGGGGTAATACAGAAGAAAAGCGGAGAGCTGCGGTATTCCATTATAATAATAGCAAAGACTATGTAGATGCAGTATTAAAACTCGCCGAACTTTCTAAAATCTAATTAATTTTAATGTTTTATTGCTGCAATTATAAACAAGTAAATTACGATTATCAATGAACTTACAAAAAATTATTTTTGCAAATACGCCTGAAATAAAAAATATATTGCTGGATAGTAATATTTGTAAAAATAATCTTTATCGCACAGCGTCAATACTGAAAAATTGTTACAATTAATAATAAATTGAGGTTTTCTATGACAACAAAGACAAGGTTATTTTTGCTTCTAACAACATTGTTCATCTTTGGCATTTCTAACACCGCTTGCACGCAGCAAAAGCAAGATATGGAAACAAAAGAAACAGCAACGGAACAAATCCAAAATGATGAGCAAGCTACTCAAGATAACGAGCAGACAATCGCACAAAATGCAACTTCACCGGGCGTTTTTGAGCTTAATGGGGTTGCTAAAGTTGTGCCAAATACATTAACCGACTTCACATTTTTGCAAGATGGCAAAACCGTTTCCATAGCAGAGTATACTAAAGGGAAATATGTATTTCTAAACTTTTGGGGAACTTGGTGCCCACCGTGCCGCCGAGAAATACCAGACATCATAGAGATACAAAAAGAATTAGGGGACGAATTGGTCGTTGTTGGAGTCGCACTCGAAAGAGGTATGAATTTCGATGATGCTCAAAAATCCGTAAGTGATTTTGCGGCAAGCAACGGCATAAACTACTTAAATGTAGCCGTTAATGGAAAGAATAGTTTCAGAGCCACACTAGCGGAAGCCTACGGCGGAATACAGTATGTGCCAACTACATTCTTGATTGACAAAGATAGGAACATATTTGAAGTCATTCAAGGTGGCAGAAGCAAAGAAGATTTTATGAAATCAATCAATAAAATGATGAAAAAATAACAATATACACATAAGATTAGCTCCATAATCAGAAGCCCTTTTGTCGCTAAAACAAAGGGCTTTTTTTGTGCTGATATCTCTGTGCATTTTGAGTTGCGGTTTTTGTTGTCATTTTTTTTGAATAACTATGAAAATATTACTATTTCCTTAATTTTATTATTGTAAATTAACAAAGATATTCATATATTTGTAATTCTATAAATTGACGAAATTGTATATGTTTGAAAATTTACAAGAAAAGTTAGAATTAGCATTAAAGAAGTTTCGTGGGCAAACGAAACTAACAGAAGAAAACATAAGCGAAGCGCTGCGCGAAGTTCGTCGCTCTTTGCTTGAAGCCGACGTTAATATCAACGTTGCAAGAGAGTTTGTCGATTCGGTCAAATCAAAAGCTATTGGCACGGAAGTCAGAGGCAAGGTGATGCCCGAGCAGCTTATCGTTAAAGTTATTCACGATGAGTTGGTCGAATTAATGGGCAGCAAAAATAGCGAGCTTCTGTTCTCTCCGCAGCCCCCAACTGTAGTAATGGTTGCCGGATTGCAAGGTTCTGGTAAGACAACATTTTGCGGTAAATTAGCCCGTAGCTTACGCAAAAAAGGTCGCCAGCCTCTGCTTGTTGCTTGCGATATTCATCGTCCTGCGGCTATCTTGCAGCTGAAACAGCTTGGCGAGCAGATTAACATACCAGTCTTTAGCGAGGAAGGCAAATCTGCAACTGAAATCGCTCAAAATGCTTTGGCTTACGCAAGAAAATTTGCCCGAGACGTTGTCAT
>JAKIZO010000081.1:2619-2981 GCA_022707965.1 Bacteroidota bacterium | reverse complement strand
CTACGCAACGCGGTGACCGACAAATATTTTCGGATACTGTTGCAGGGAAAACAGATATTTTCAGCACTTTTCGTTTGTTCGATCAGTGGTCTGAACCAGCTTCAATATCAGATGCAGTTAATACATCTGAAAATGAGAATTATCCGTTTTTGTTACCTGATGGACTTACGCTTTATTTTGCATCTGATGGAGAAAATTCCATTGGTGGTTACGATATTTTTGTAACCCGATATTCTTCTGTCTCGCAAGGTTTTCTTAATCCCGAAAATGTGGGCTTCCCGTTTAACTCTCCTGCCAACGATTACATGTTGGCGATTGATGAATTACACGATGTAGGTTGGTTTGCAACAGACCGAAATCAG
>JAKIZO010000081.1:0-2609 GCA_022707965.1 Bacteroidota bacterium | reverse complement strand
AAAGTTGTTGTGTATAAGTTTGTGTATAAGAATGAGAAAAATATATATCGTACAGAGAATCTGGATACATTAAGACTTGCAGCTTCGCTACGAATGTATCGAAAAGCCCCGAAAAATCAAACTACTTTGCAGCAAAATATTATTTCAGAAGTTGAGCAGGCAGACAAAGCATTTTCTTTTATTGTTACAGATAATTTAACTTACACAAAATATGATGATTTTCAAAATCCTGCAGCATTGAGTCTTTGGCAAGAATATCAGAAAATGAGAAATAATTATAATCAACTAAAAAGATCGCTCGACGAATTAAGAATCGAACTTGATCGCTCCGGAAGCAACAATACGGAAACAGTTCAAAAAATTCTTCAAAAAGAAAAAGAGTTAAATGAGCTTCTTCCAAGCATGGAAGCAAAACTTATTCAGGTACGCAATGAAGAAATAATATTTATCAGACAAAAAAAACAAAATTAAAAATTTATATGTATTTTTACAGAGTAAAGATTTAACACATGGAAATTGTAATAGTAATCTTGCTAATAATCATGGGAGTTGTATTACTCCTGATTGAATTGTTCTTAATTCCGGGCATTTCAGTTGCAGGTATTGCCGGTGTTTTGTTTTTTGGCGGTGCTATTTATTATGCCTACGATGCTTTGGGTACCACTGCCGGGCATTTTACACTTTTTGCCTCAATAGTTGTATTGGCTTTGGCAATCTGGATTTTTCTACGCTCGCGGGCACTCGAAAAAATGGCACTCAATACCGAAATCGACAGCAAAATTGATCCTCTTAAAGACGTAAAAGTACAACCGGGAGATAAAGGTTTTGCTGTTTCACGGCTTGCGCCAATGGGAAAAGTAAAGGTAAACGGTTTTATTGTGGAAGCTAAAACCAATTCCGATTTTATAGATGCAGGAGATGAAATTGTAGTGCTCGAAGTGCTCAAAACAAATGTACTTGTAGAAAGAAAGTGTTAGAATAGTTACGAGTTACGAGTTACGAGTTACGAGGGAACAAGGAGACGAGGAAACAAGGAAACAGAGAACAGAGAACAGAGAACACAGAACAGAGAACACAGAACCTGAGACCCGAAACGCGGAACCCAAACACAAAACGCGAAACACGGAACACGAAACAAAAAAACAACTAAATATTCATTCTTAAAAACAACAATAAATTATGTTCACAATTGAAATTGTAATGCTGGTGATACTTGGTATCCTGCTGTTATTATTCTTCTATTATGTGCCATTCCTGTTATGGATATCGGCAAAAGTGTCGGGGGTTAATATTTCCCTCATTCAACTATTTCTTATGCGCATTCGTAAAGTGCCTCCTCACACCATTGTAGCTTGTTTAATCGAAGCACATAAGGCTGATTTGCATGAAGTTACACGTGATGGTCTGGAAGCGCATTATCTCGCTGGCGGACATCCCGAACGTGTTACTCATGCGCTGGTTTCTGCTTCGAAAGCAAATATCGATTTATCTTTCAAAATGGGAACAGCCATCGACCTTGCCGGGCGCGATGTTTTCCAGGCTGTTCAAATGTCGGTTAATCCAAAAGTAATTGACACGCCGCCTGTAACTGCAGTAGCAAAAGATGGTATTCAGTTAATTGCTAAAGCGCGTGTTACTGTTCGTGCCAATATTAAACAATTGGTGGGTGGTGCTGGTGAAGAAACCATTCTTGCTCGTGTTGGCGAAGGTATTGTATCTTCTATCGGTTCTTCCGAATCGCACAAAAGTGTCCTCGAAAATCCTGACTCCATTTCGAAATTAGTTTTGAAAAAAGGTTTGGATGCCGGAACAGCTTTCGAAATTTTGTCCATTGATATTGCTGATATTGATATTGGTAAAAATATTGGCGCACAACTGCAAATGGATCAGGCTGAAGCGGATAAGAATATCGCGCAGGCAAAAGCTGAAGAGCGTCGGGCTATGGCAGTAGCTTCTGAACAGGAAATGAAAGCGAAATCGCAGGAAATGCGCGCGAAAGTTATTGAAGCTGAAGCTGAAGTTCCTAAAGCAATGGCTGAAGCATTCCGCAACGGAAATCTTGGCATTATGGATTATTACAAAATGAAAAACATTGAAGCTGACACTGCTATGCGTGAAAATATTGCCAAACCAAGTTCACAAACTCCTCCAAAAGTGAAATAAATTTGGTGTCAAATTTTAAAGAACTGTCTGATAGCTTATTATGTTATCAGACAGTTTTTTATTTTCTGCAAACCGGAATACTCAACTCATAAAGCAAATAAATGGGCAGTGCAACCACCATTAAAGTAAACGGATCGGTTGTAGGAGTAATTACCGCAGAAATTATCAGGATAGTAACCAACGCATATTTTCGTCCTTTTTTAAGCATATTGCGGTTTATTATGCCCATTTTCGACAAGAAAAATGCAAGCACAGGCAACTCAAACATAATACCTAATGCAAAAACAAGTATAAAAAGTGTATTTAGGTACGATTGAATTGAAATTTGATTGGGTACAAGTTCTGAAACTGTATAGCTGCCTAAAAATCGGATTGTAAGCGGAAAAATCAGGAAAAAACTCACTAACGTTCCTGCATAAAACAATGCAGAGGAAGCCAGAAATGCC
>JAKIZO010000080.1 GCA_022707965.1 Bacteroidota bacterium | reverse complement strand
TATTGATAATGCTCAGACTTTGCCAAATCACGATTGGACTGCTGGTGATCCTTCATCCTTCGAGCGTCCTCGCCTCTATTGGAGCAGGCAATACGGTATGTGGAGCAACCCATTTTCCTGGACAAATGATCCTGTAAATACCCACAGTAGCAATGTAGTTGCTTTGAATACTCCCGGCTTTTTCGAGGGTGATACCGTCATCATTGGCAGTAACCACCAGATTACGTTAGATAGAAGCCCGCGCTTTGCTCTCGATAGTGTGTATATTAATTCTTCCAGCAGCACATCTGAACTGTATTTCGGACAGTCTTTAAATAAATCGCTACGAGTTAGAAATACATTACACGTCGGTCCGAATGGTAGTTTGAGAAAAGTAGTTGGACCGTATGCTAGTACTATCGATACTCTCTATATTGACGGTGTGTTCCGTAATGATGGAGTTGGAGCAGGCAGAGGTGTTAATGTTTTTTCGAATGATTCTGTTAATTTAAGAATAGTTTTTCAAGGAAGTAAGCACTCATTTATCCAGGGCGAAGGTGCTTACCATTCAATTGGCACGGTTCGAGTATTCAAATCAGATTCAATATATAACTTGCACAATCAGTCCCAATCATTTTCAAATGCGTTTACCAGTGCGGTGCTTTCGCAACCAAGTGTCGATTTCATTTTAGATGCCGGAATGTATTACCACGACAATCCTGCAAACATTACACTATCAACTGATGGCGATGGCGATGTTTTCCTTGGTGATTTAGTCGGGCTTGTAGTTCGTGATGGTAGCGTTACATATAGCGATGGATTAATTTGCGGGCAAAATGCTTCTGTCTGGCTTCTCAACGGAACAATGAATATTGGCAATCAAAAAGATGAACATTTTCAATATGAAAGTGTTACTATAATAGATTTCCAGGGTGGAAGTCGCTTGAATGTTGCTGGTTCCTTACGAAGACGGTTTTTAACTTCTGCTGTCGATTTCCGTTTGCGTGATAGTGCCGAAATTCGCGTTATGATAAAAGGCGCTACCACAAATTCAGCCGAAAGACGCGCAGCATTCGATTTCGGCGAAGCAAACTCAAAATTTACTATGACAGGCGGACGTGTCGTTGTGCTTCGAACTATGGACACAAGCGCCATTGGCGAAAAAGACCCCGACTACTTCGTTAATACAGCTGTCAATACAGTTACCGGCGGAACAGTCCAGATAGGGCATCCCGACTCAGTGCTTTCGAACACTCTCAATTTCGATGTTATCTCTTCCGTTCCATTCTGGAACCTGGACGTAGCCAAAACTTACGGCAAGGAGCTTTTGCTCGGTAGCCCTATTATCACTGTCAGGAACGATTTAACTATACGCGATAGCGCAACTTTCAATCTTAATGGCAACACTTTGAATTTAGGTGGTGATTTGACAATAGATGGGCGTTTCATTACCAATAACGTTGGGTCGCGCCGCTTCGCATTCATCGGGAACAGCTCCTCCAATCCGCCAACCAAGCAAATTCAAACAGTAAGAATTAAGGGTACAAACAACGATCCATTCTACGATCTTGCTATAAGCAAGTCCAATGGTGGTTCCGTTGATTTATCGAGCGATGCAAATTATCCAAATTCCAATTTGCTAATTAGAAACACGCTCGAATTTTCTATCGGTAATACGGCAATTATCAATACAAATAATAGATACGTTCAGGTCGGTACTGCGTCTACCGATTTAGCTTCAATCCAGAGATTCAGTCAAGGGCACGTCAATGGCGAATTGCGCCGGTGGATAAATAATGGTGCGCAAAATATATTGTTTACAGTTGGTTCTTCCGATGTTTATACACCTGCACAATTAGATATTTCCTCAGGTACCGGAACACAAGGATTGCTCTCGGTTACTGCCTATGGTGTGCCGCACCCCGATTTAGCAAATTGCGACCTGCACCAACCAAACTCACAAATTGACCGCTACTGGCGAATTGTCCCCGCAGGCACCCCTCAATTTGCGTTAGGTTCGGGAAGAACTTATACACTCACAACCTTCTTCCTGAAAGGTTACCTTCCTTCTGGCGACCTTAAAGTTGGCACTTCGTTCGGTATTATGGAGCACTTCCGACGTACCCCTGCCTGGAACTCACCTGGCAGCTGGTACACAACTGTTCCTGATGAGCGTACCGATTCTTCAACTTCATCAAAAAATAATGTCGAATTTGGTGATTTCTTTATTGCAGAAATTGCAGGATTGCGTTTCTACTCGCGTCAATCTGGTAATTGGAACGATATAAATACCTGGTCAACACAAGGTTATAACGGTGCGGTTGCCCCACGTTTGCCAAATTTAGAAACAGACAGAGTTTTCATCGGAAACGGACGTGTTGTTACAGTCAATCAAAGCAATCCGCGTATTCGTTCGCTTACAGTTGAGAAAATCAACGGCTTGCCCGGAAAACTTGTTATTCTTGATGAACGTTATATTCGAGGCCTTTCTTTCGAGCTTCGCGATAGTTGCTATCTTGTAACCGACGACGCTTATGGATTTAATTCAGTTACTGGTTCCTTCCCCAATATCGGTGCTATTCGCACTACTAACATTCGCTCCTATGGCAAAGGTATTTTTGAATATATTGGCTCACTAAATCAAGTAACTGGCGACGGTCCAACAAACCCAATAACTGTTATTGTCAATAATACTGGTTCGCTTAGCAAGACTGTTTCTTTCTCGCCGGCTACTTTTACTGTTGATGATACTGTTCGTGTCGACCTTGGCTATCTTTCCTTCGGCAATGCTACTGTAAATATGCTTGGCAATCTCATTGCTAATAGCGGAACAAAAGTCTTTGGCGGCACTTCAAATGTTTCATTCAACGGCACCGGCAATCAATACATTCTTATGAATGATACTTCCGGCGTTAATTTCTATAATCTTACTATAAACAAAAATAGCGGCAATTTGATTCTTTCCGGTCCGACTGATTCAACCGAACTGACAATTACCCGCCGCCTGACTTTTGCCGCTACAAATAATTCAATTATTGATGCACGAACATACAATAAAGCTATCCGACTTCTCCACGACACAACTACCATTGTCCGAAGCGGCACGGGACACATAGACGGCTTGCTTTTGCGTCCGTTTGGCACAGCAGCGGGTTCGTTCAAATACGAAGTTGGATTTGGAAATGTTTATACGCCTGCCGAACTTACCTTGTC
>JAKIZO010000007.1:50039-63796 GCA_022707965.1 Bacteroidota bacterium | reverse complement strand
AAATTGCATAATAATGTCCATCGTTTGGTGTTGAGTTGTTTCCGAAGTTGTTAAATTTAATCTTAGTTCCAATTGATTTTTCTGAAGAGGAACCATAAACACGAACACCATAGTAAGCTCTATAAATATCATTATAGAGAATTTGCACATTGCGGTTACCGCCTGCCGCTGTTAATGTAGCGCCACCACCTACGACAATACCGTAAGAAGTGGAAGTGCCCGATGGACCAATGATGTTGAGATTGCGAATAGTAATATTATTTGCACCATTGCTTGTGTTGGAAGTTCCTTTTTTAATCCAGATGACTGATTGAGAACTTTCAGTATTTTCAAGAGTTACAGCATTGGTGGAACCAGTCATATTAACTCTACCGTCAAACACCAGATTGTCTACATCATCGAATGTAATTAGAGCATTTTGAGCAGGGCCAGAGATTTCGATTTCAGTTGTTGGGTATATGTAGATTGAATAAGGTGTAGTGGCATCCGATGGAATTTCCTGCAAACGAACAGTGCCGGGTTCAGTAAGATCGGAAGTAAGCTTTATATACAAATCTCCTGTAAGAACCCTTTCGTTTATATAAGCAAATGCACCATTTGAACCTGTCAAGTTTTCGAACTGTTTACCAGCACCAACTTCAATTATACCAGAAATTTGCGGTTTAATTTTGTAAAAGATATTCAGTCGTTTAATCGGGAAGTTTGCTGCAACAAGGTCGACACTTGTCGGTTCAGTAGAGAACTCACCGTGAGAAATTGCAACTTTGTGAGTAGGAGAATTGTCTTGTGCGACAACGAAATATTCAATTTCATCACCGATGGCGGCACCACCATAGAGAAGAGCAGTATTTATTGTAAATGAAAAGTTTGGAGCAGTGCCAGTTGCGACAGTATATTTCCAGCCGTTTGTAGCAGGAGTATTGTCAACGTATGTATTTGCATTAGTTTTTTTCTTGAAATAGATGCGAGGTGCATCGGCACCCGTAGCAATACCACTTAAATCTTGAATGACAGCAGTTGTAGTTCTATTGCCAGTAGTTGTAGTATGTCCAAGCAGGGAAAGTTCGATAGTTGGA
Organism: Bacteroidota bacterium; assembly: GCA_022707965.1. Classification (GTDB taxonomy): domain Bacteria; phylum Bacteroidota; class Ignavibacteria; order Kapaibacteriales; family UBA2268; genus JAKIZO01. Next base: position 62,720 of record JAKIZO010000007.1, on the reverse strand, counting down.
GCAACATAATCTCCAAATACTTCGAAAGCACCGAGAGCGGGTGCAGTCGATGAACGAGGATTGCCAAATAAATCTGTTGTAACAGCGGCAATAGGAGTACCAAACCCCATAAGCGAGTTTGTGAAAGGCACAAGGTCTATGTCGCTAATGAATACAGGTGCGATATTCACTGATCCTTGGTCCTGCCCGGTAGCAGTTCTCCAATCATTTATATTAAGGATATCATTACTTGCAAAGCGACCAAATACACCATTATTACCAGATACGTAATAATTATTGTAGTCAATCACTGAATTAGTCATATTAGCAGCATCAGTAATCAAGATAGCATAAGACTTTGAATTAGGAGTGGCAGTTGCACTGTTTGAGAACGTGTTATTTCTAATATTCCAAGCAGTTGTAGTGCTATAATTAATTACTAAAGCAGCAGAGTTCAGATCACCACCAACATTTGAGAAATCACCAGACATATGAACAGAATTGTGATAAACTTGAATATCTGTACCGTAACGAATTCTAATACCAGCAGGAATATATAAAGGATCAGTAGTTGAGGAAGTTTTCGAAATACCACTAATTGAATTATTATACAATTTCGATTGAGTCCCGTAATACAGATCGATACCTGCAACACCTGTAGTATTGCTTGAATTAGACAAATTTTGAATAATATTATTTGCTATTAATGCATTTGTGATATTCGAAGAAGAATTATATACATAAATACCCTCAGCGGTAGTAGTTGAAGATAAGTTTTTAATGTAGTTATTTGTTACAATTCCATTCGAATGGTAATATACATAAATGCCATATGCAACGGAAGAACCGCCCCGATTGTCTAAAATTTTATTATTTGAAATAGTATTTGCGGAACCATAGTAAGAATAAATAATATATTGAGCAGAAGAAGAAATATTATTCTGTATGAAATTATTGCTGGAAGTTGAATTATTGCAGTAATAGAGATAATTACCGTATAAGCTAGTAGAAGTTGTATTAATGATTTCGTTTTCATTTACTATCGTATTATTGTTGTAGCCAGTATAAATTGCATAGAATGTTGACGTACAAGTGGATTGAATGCTATTACCTTGGATAAGAGCGTTATTGCAATAGTAAACGTACATACCATAATGAACAGATGAAGTAGCAGATTTAATCACATTATCGGTAATTTCGGGTGCTTCGCAGAAATATGTGTAGATTGCGTAGTAGTGCCCTAAACCTTCGGTAAGGTCTTTACCAAAATTATTATTGCGAATTTTAAGACCCGTAAGGTAGCCATCAGAAGCACCATAAGCACGAATACCGAAATATGCACGATAGATGTTGTTATATTCGATGGTGATATCGTTGTTGCCGGCGGCAGCACTTGTAAGTGAAGCCTTACCGCTTATTGCAATACCAAAATAACCAGCTGTCGTTGGATGACCACCAACAATATTGCAATAGCGTACGGTATTATTTCTTGCTCCATTAGAATTAAATTTATCGCCACGGTAGAACCAAATAGCAGCACCGGGACCATTATTGATAATCGTCAAAGCGGGGGTGCTGCCTGTTGCATTAATACGACCATCAATAATTACTCTATCGGCATCTTCCAATGGGATGATAGCTAAGCCTGTACCGCTAATAGTATAATTACCTGTTGGATATATCTTAATGTAGAAGCTTCCGCCTTGTGAAGTAACAGCTTCGAGAGGAATTTGACCTGTTTCTTCCAGATCGGAAGTTATCTGAATATCTAAATCGCCTGTTAGAACACTGAGTTGAAGCAGTTCAAAGACACCACCTGGCTTGGTAAGTGATGTATATGTTTGCCCTTGTCCAACTTGAATGACACCCGAAAGAGGTGCAGCAATTACATAACTTGACGAGACTGTAACCGGGAAATTAGCAATGGTCAAATTAACAGATGTTGGAGCAACGTTAAATTTTCCATCACTTACTGCAACATTTGCAGGATTGTTCACATCCTGTGCGATGATAAAATATTCGATGGCTGTCCCTTGATAAACGCCACCATAAATTTTTGAGTAGTCTATTTCGAAAGTGAAAGCATTGCCGGCAATAGAAACTGGCTCGACATACTTCCAGCCATTTGTTTGATTAGTATTATCAATAAAGACATTCAGATTGGTCTTTTTGCGATAGTAAAGACGAGGCTTATTGACTGTATCTACGGCTGTGTTGTCTGTGATGCCAACCAGAAGCGTAATGTTCTGAGTGCTTGTTGTATTGGCAATTGGCTGGAAAACAATTTCGGGAGCGATGAAATCACCTTCATTTTCGAAAGCACCAATAGTTGGAGCGGTCGCCGAACGTGAATTTCCATCGAGGTCCTCAGTAATAACACCAATAGGTGTTCCCGCACCAACAAGTGGAGAACCAAAATAAGGACGCAAATTAGTATTCGAGTTGTATAGAGGATTTACGCTGATGGAGTTGATGTTTTTGAGTGTATCTCGATTTTTGAATGCTGTTAAATCAATAAAATCAGTGGTTCCAATGCCTGCGAGAACTGCATTTGAACCAGAAACGAAGTAGTTGTTGTAATTAATTGTTGCTGAGTTGAAAGGTGCATCAGCACCAAAGTAAATTGCAAATGATTTTGCAGTAGCAACAGAATTTTCCTGAGTATTGACAATTGTGTTATTGCGAATATCGCAGCCAGTAACGGAAGTATTTAGAGCAATGCCCGCAGAAAATCCTTGTGTGGTTCCGCTTACAGATTTGTTACCATAAATGTTAATCGAATTGTTGTAGACCTGGTGCCCAATACTTCCAAATAGCATAATACCCGATGGAATATACTGGAACGAAGTTTTATTAACGGCATCGTAAATACCTGCAATGGAGTTATTGTAGAATTTGGATTGGTCGCAAGAGGAAGAAACATATATTCCATAAGCAGATGTGGTAGTACTTGCAGAACCTGTGGAAATAATAGTTATTTCGCAATTGCGCACGGTCGAATTAGCTGCACTTGCAAGATAAATTCCATAGACGGCTGCATTGCCTTGGATATTGCTAATTTTCCAACCATTGTAGTCATTGTTTGAACCTGAGGAGTTATATACTGCTGCAAGAGTGGAAGTCGAACTATTAGTAACATTCTTTACTGTACAATTGTTGAATGTATTGTTTGCACTTGAAGTGAGAACATACCAACAATACATTGTAGAAGAGCCAGAAATATTGGAGATTTCGCAATTATTAAATGTATTTCCCGTAGATGTTGAAGTTAGATAAACACCGTAAAATGCAGTACTGTTGGAATTTTTGATTGAGTTATTTTCAAGGTAATTGTTTGTAGCATACGGCATATAATAACCGTATAAAGTAGAGCCGGTTGAAGTATTTTCTATTGTATTATTAGTAATAACAGCATTATTAGCATAATAAATGTAATAAGAGTAACAAGTACTTGATGAATTTATAGATAATTTATTGTTATCAATAATTGCTCCATCAGTATAGTAAACATGGTAACCATAGTAGCAACCGTCTCCGGGGGCGCCATTATTGCCGATATTGTTATTTCTGATTTCTATACCTGTCGCTCTTGGTGAAGAAGTAGCATAGAGACGAATTGCATAATAAGCTCTATATACATTACAATTTAGGATTTTAACATTATTGTTTGTTCCACCACTGGTAAAAGAAGAAGTAGAATAAGCACCGCCAACAATACCAAAAATAGTGCTTGTTGAAGCAGAAGCGCCAATTACATTAACATTTCTGATGGTTACATTATTTGCACCGTTACCGGAACTGGAACGGGCAAGCCAAATGCCTGCAGCGTTAGATGTAGCAAGATTTTGAATAGTCAGTCCGTTAGCATTACCGGTGAGGTTAACTCGACCATCAATTGTAACGTTATCGGCATCTTCTAATATGATAATCGCTTTGTAGCTTCCAAGATTGCCGGAAATAGTGTACTCACTTGTTGGGAAAATAACAACTGATGTGTAGTTAGCGCTGCCGACACCCGAAGCTTTGAGCACTGGCGGGTCGGTTTCCACAAGGTTATCGTCAATCAGCACTTCGATATTGCCTGTGAAAGCACCCGCATTAATCGCATCAAAGGCTAACTTCAATGAAGTGTAAGTAGCAGTGTCCTGTGAGGTACGGACAATAACCTGAGCACTGAGGGAGTGCCCAAAAACAAATAAAAGAGCGATTAGAATAAATCGCGTGAAGGATTTAATCATGTCATCCCCTATAAAATTTATAAAAACTTAACCATTGTCGTAATTCAGAAATGAACTTTTTAATATAATTTTATCAATTAAGTTCATTTCATTTATTAAATTAAAAAATATTTTGAAAATATAAAACCTTTTTTTCTATATTTTGGAATTTCAGACATTTAGGATAATAATAAAAAACACGCCCATAAAATTGAGCGTGTTAAATTATTTAATTTTGGGGAATTTTATAAAATAGAACGATTAAGAAAAATTCAAAATATAGCTGTTTCTAATTTTTTTTTAGTTCTTAATTGGGTATTCAGGAACGCCAGGAATTTTTGGTTTTGTATCAGTTTTGATTTCTTCTAAGATAATTTCGATTGCTTTCAGCAGTTGAGTATCTATTCCCTCGTATTCTAATCCGGGGTTATTGTCTATTTCAATATCGGGTTCCATACCAACGCCTTCCAGTATCCACGAACCGTCGCGACCGAAGTTTGCAAATTCAGGCTTGTTTAGATAGCCACCATCGAGGAAAGGAAGGCTACCGCGAATGCCAATTACTCCGCCCCAGGTGCGTTTGCCAATAAGTTTGCCCAAGCCCATCAGTTTAAACTGGTATGGGAACAAATCGCCGTCGCTCATAGATTGTTCGTTGATAAGCATAACCATAGGACCTGTCATCACTGCACTTGGAGTAGTGAAGACCATTTCCTGATTTCTTGCATTGCGAGCAACTGCAAGAATTCTGCGAAGGCGTTCGATAATTAGCGAGGAGACATTGCCACCACCATTGAAGCGGTCGTCTATGATTAATGCTTCTTTACGAACTTGCGGGTAGAAGTATTTTACAAACTCATTCAGACCGTTATCTGGCATCATATCGGGAATATGCACATAGCCAACAAGACCGCCTGTGGCACTATCGACAAATCTGCGGTTGCGTTCCACCCAATTATAGTAACGCAAAGATGTCTCCCGCGGAAGCGTTTTGACAACTGCTGTTTGCGAATTTTCGAGACCTGGGCGAACGTTGTAGCGAATTGTAACGAATTTGTTGTCCTTTCCAACCAATGCGCGGTATGGAGTGATTTCTCTTGTCAGGCGAACGCCGTCAATTTCAAGAATATAATCGCCTTCTTTGATGTTAATTCCGGGTTCGGTCAGTGGTGAACGGCGTTTTTCGTCCCAATTTTGCCCTTCTAATATTTTCTTAATTTTGTAAGCATCGGCTTTATCGTCGTATTCGAAGTCAGCACCTAAATAGCCAATACCAATTTCGTCGACTTTCGGGAAGTCTCCCCCACCGACGTAGGCGTGACCGGCATTGAGTTCGCCAACCATTTCACCAAGTAAATAGGTTAAATCAGCTCTATGCGATACGTAAGGGAGAAGCACCTCGTATTTTTTCTTAACGGCTGTCCAATCTACACCGTGCATATTTGGAGCGTAGAAGAAGTCGCGCATCTGGCGCCAGGTTTCGTCATAGATTTGTTTCCATTCTTTTCGTCTATCGATAAATATCTTTAAATCGGACAAATCAAGTTTTCCATCTTTTGGAGTGAGATTATCTTTCAGTTTTTCAATGTAATAATCATCTTTGCTCTTAATAAGAATTGATTTGAAATCTCTTGAAATATCGAATTGAGTAAAATCGCCAATTTTTGTTTCTTCGTTTTTCTCTAAATCAAATTTATACAGAGCAGATTGATTACTATGGCGTCTTACGTAATACAAGCAGTTTTTATCAGCATAAATTGAAGAATATGAAGCAGCAGGAACTGGAAATTCGAAAATCCTGTTAGAAATACCATTCAAATCTATTGAAATTAAATTTTCATCTTCGTTAGCAATTTTAGACGATTTTTTAGTTGATTTTATGGGTTTAGCGGTTGTGTCTTCGTTTGCTTTGATGTAATCTTCAAATTTGATTAGCGGATTTGGTGTATTAGCAGTTAACGCAATGCCATAGATTTTTTCAAGATTATTGTAGACAAAATTATACTCGAACGCACCAGTTGTTGGATTGAATGTCCTTTTGGAGATGAAGTATAAAAATTTCCCGTCAGGGGAAAAGACAGCACCATTGGATTCGAAGAATTCAGTAGTGATTTGGTATGATTTCCCATCGTCCAGGGAATACAAATTGACAACAGGAGTGTAATTATTGACTAAATCAGTATAGACAACCCAGCGGCTATCGGGCGACCAACCGAAATCGCGTATTTCCCAAATATTCGATTTTGTAATGTGAGTAACTTTTTTTGTTTCTACGTCAACATAGAACAACCGCATTAACTTATCTGAATTGAGAATTTTTTTGCTGTCGGGCGACCATTCGAGTTCCCAGCGGTATGTTGCACCATCGTTTGTAAGGCGTGTTTTTTCGGTGCCATCGGGGCGCATAATATAGATTTCGTCTTCGCCGGTTTCGTCGCTGATGAAGGCTATCCAGCGACCGTCGGGCGAGAATTTGGCATTTCGTTCGTGAATTCCGTTCGTGTTAGTGAGATTTTTAGGATAGCCGTTCTTTGCAGGGACAATGAAAATATCACCGCGAGCAACGAACAAGGCAGTTTTGCCATCAGGAGAAATCGAAGCGTTTGTTATGTATTTACGGACATCTACAAAACCCGGCCGGAAATCGTTGTTGTCGTCGTAAACATAAATATCAAGTTTTTGCAGGTAATCGTTTTCAGTTTTCAAGATGTAAATTTCGCCACCATTTTCGAAAGCGATATGGTCTGCCCCAAGAGAGGGAAATTTAACATCATATTCGGTAAAATTGGTGATTTTTTTTGTTTGTTTAGTGGTCAAATCATAGCAGAATAGGTTCATTACTTTGTCGCGGTCCGAAAGATAATAGATTTTGTTACCAATCCACATAGGAATAATGTCTTGAGCGGGGTTGTTCGATATATTTTCGAGAGATTTAGTTTTGAAGTCGTAAATCCAGATATCGTCGGCTTGCCCACCGCGATAGCGTTTCCACGTGCGGTATTCACGGAAAATGCGGTTCATAGCAATACGTTCGCCATCGGGAGAAAAACTTGCAAAGCCCGCACGAGCAAGCGGCAATTCCTTAGGCAAACCACCATCGACCGGAGCAAGGAAAAGTTGACCGGAGAGGACATTCCAGCTTTTCTCACGGCTACGGTAGAGAATGTTTTTTCCGTCCTTTGTCCATTGCATAATGATTTTGGCGGGACCCTGGCGTTCAGCGATATCGGGCATATCAAGGGAATAAGTGATACGGCGAGGTTCGCCACCAGTTGCAGGCATAATGTAAATATCAGGGTTGCCATCATATTCGCCGACAAATGCAATTTGCTTGCCGTCGGGCGAAAATCGAGGATAGAGTTCGAGACCGGGGGAACTTGTAAGTTTGCGAGCGACCCCGCCCGTTATCGGAGCAATCCATATATTGCCCGCATACGAGAAAACAACTTCGTTTTTGGAGGTGTTGGGGTAGCGAAGGAGTTTGCTTTCAGTCTGGGAATAAGCAAAATACTGAAAGAAAGAGATTAGAAGCAGAACATACAGTAGTTTTTTCATAAATTACCACCAAAATATATCGAACAATTATTTATTGAGTGCGTCTTTTTGCAAATTAATTAAATCAATGGTTTTTGTGCAAACGTTGCCCGCAAAAAATTTATCGAGAACCTGTTTGAAAACAACGGGGGCACCCTCGACACACAAGAATAGCGTCATCGAGGAGCGAAGTTTCATCGCGTCGATTGAACCGAAAACTTCGACGGGGTCGTTTGTATTCAATCTAAGAAGTTCGAGCGAAATTTCGATTAATCTTGTGCCTAAAATTTCGTTTTCCAGATAGGCTTTTGCTTCGTCGAGGTTTTCTATACCGAAGAAGCGGGACATCTGGCTTGTGCCAAGACCCCGCAATTGAGGGAAAATGAACCACATCCAGTGAGAGCGTTTCTTGCCCGATTTAATTTCAAAGAGGGCAATTTCGTAAGAATTTTCCTGTGCTTCGATAAATCTAATTAAATTATAATTTTTCATAATGTTTATTTAATTTTTTTCAAACAAAATAAAATAATTATTTAACAAATACATCAAATTTAATATGAAAAAATGAATTAAATCGAATGTCGAAATCGTTTAAACATATCAAAAAACCTATTTATAAAAGACTACTTTATAGTTATTTAATTGCAACTTTGCCTGTATCTTTGATTATTATTTTAATTGTATATTTAATTGCAATTCCATCGGCAAAGGAAAAAAATACACAAGAACTAAGAAACACTACAAAAATAATTACAGGAATGATATATAATTCTGCAACAGTTGCGATAAAAAATCATTTAAAGTCGATTGCCAATAAAAATAAAGAAATCATTTCACATTATTATGACTTATATAAAAGTGGTAGCATTTCTTATTCTGAATTTAATGATAAAGTGTATAATTATTTATTAACTCAAAAGGTTGGAGTATCGGGATATCCTTATGTTCTGAACTCAAAGGGAATATTGGAAGTGCATCCATATAAAGAATTAGTTGGGAAAAACGTGTCTGAATATGCTTTTGTTCGCAAACAAATGCAAGAGAAAGAGGGTTATCTGGAATATGACTGGAAAAATCCCGGAGAGAAGAAGGAAAGACCCAAAGCATTGTATATGACCTACTTTGAACCGCTCGATTGGATAATATCTGTATCAAGTTACAGAGAAGAATTCAACGACCTATTGAATATAGATGACTTTCGAGAGATGGTGCTATCGCTAAAAGTTATTAAAACTGGCTATGTATACATTTTGGATTCAACAGGAAAAGCACTTATTCATCCATTTATGCCAAAGTATTATGATATTTTTGCTGAAACGGGCAGGGAAAATGGATTTGTCAAATATATGATTAGTAACAAAACGGGATTTGTTGAATACGAATGGCAAAACCCAAATGAACCAAAACCTTATAAGAAGATTGCTTTTTTTGAGAGAGTTCCTGTTTTCAATTGGGTTGTAGTGGCATCGGGTTATTATAAAGACGCTTATGAAAGTATTGAAATAATGAGGCTTTCAGCATATTTTACTGCTATTTTTATTGTTATTGTAGGATTTATTCTTTCAAATGTATTCAGCAAAAGGCTGTCTGGTCCAATTGTAAGTGCAGTAAGTCAAATTCAAGAGAATCTGGATAAAAAAGTTGCCAAAGATATAATAATTAGCACAGAAGATGAAATTCAATTTCTTGTCGATGAAATAAATAAATATTTGAAGGAAATTGAACAGCAGAAAATAGAAATAATCAATCAGCAGAAAAAATACACTGATTTATTCGAGACAAGCCCAATTGGAGTGTTGATTTTGGATAAATGTATTATTACAGAATGCAATCCTGCTTGCTCGAATATTTTTGCTACTGAAAGGAAGCAGATTATTAATAAAGATATTACAGATTACTTTAACTTACAGGATAAAAGAAAAGAAGAATTATTAGATATTTTTACCAAGTATCTTAAAATTTCGGTAGAAAAAAAGTTAGTATCTTCATTTGAGTGGGAATTTGTATCGAACGACGGCAACAAAGTAATAGTTTTTGTTCAAGCAAAATTGTTCAGCGAAGGAGAGAGCCCACAATTTGTGTTGTTCCTGGTGGATATTACCAATGAAAAAAAATACCAGCAAGAGCTAATAGAATTAAACGCAAACCTGGAAAGAAAAGTAGAAGAACGAACAGAAGAATTAAATAAGGCACTTAAATATTTAGAAGATGCTAATTACGAATTAAAATCACTTAACGAACAGATGGCAGAGGAATCAAGAAAACTTGCCGAACTCAATGAAAAATTAATTCGTTCAGAGGAAGAACTGATTAAAACGAATGCTGCAAAAGACAAGTTCATTTCTATCCTTGCACACGATTTGCGGAATCCGATTGCGGGAATACGCTTGCTACTGGACACCATACATCAAATCTTGCAGAGCAAAGAAATAGCTAATGAGGCAACAATTGAAATGTTGAAAAAGCAAGTCCAATTGGCACGTTCTGCAACAAATCAGACATTTGAGTTACTTGAAAATCTATTGCAATGGGCTAATTTACAAAGGAAAGGGTTCGACTATTCACCTGAACTTAATAATATTTTCTTTTTTGTCGACAAATGTATTAATATTGTAAAACCAAATGCCGATAATAAAGGAATAAAGATAGTCAATGAAGTGAACCCAAATGCCAGAGGTTATTTCGACGAGTTTGTGATACAGACGATAATTAGGAATTTGCTAATGAATGCAATAAAGTTTTCGTATGAAGGTAGCGAGATAAAAGTAACACTTAAAGATTGTGAAATTAGCGACAACTGCTACACCCTATCTATTCAAGATAGAGGTGTGGGAATGAGCGAAGAAACAATTGCAAGCATTATGAATAATGGGATAACTTCATCGTCTGCGGGAACCAAAGGCGAAAAAGGAAGTGGATTGGGGTTATTGCTCTGCAAAGAGTATATAGAGAAGATGGGCGGACGGTTTTTCATTGAAAGCAAGCTAAATGCAGGGACAACAATTAGTTTCACAATACTGAAAAATGTAACATTTTAATAAAGGTGTCGCAATGGTGGACGAAGTGCAAAATATTCAGCTACAAACAAATGAAGTAGCAGAGGAATTAATTCAGATTGTAAGCTTTCGAATTGCAAATGAAGAATTTGGGATTGATATTATCAAGGTGCAAGAAATAATAAGGATGGTAGATATTACACGAGTTCCGAATACTCCAAATTATGTAATTGGTGTAATCAATTTGCGTGGTAAAGTCATACCAATTATTGATATGAGACGGCGACTTAATTTGGTAGAAACACCATACACGAAGGACACTCGAATTGTAGTAATCGAGGAAGATGGAAAAGTTGTTGGGTTCATAGTCGATAGCGTTAGTGAAGTGTTGAGAATTAGCAAAAGTATAACTGAACCACCGCCACCAATGGTAGCTGGAATTAGTTCAGATTTTATTAATTCCATTGCCAAATTGGAAGGTCGGTTATTGATATTGATTGATTTAGAAAAAGTATTGATGAATGATGAAGTTGAAGAAAAGGAAGGTGCCGAATAGAAATGATAAAACTAATAAATCACCCAATAGTTGAGCATAATTTAACAGTATTGAGAAATAAGAACACGGGAAATGCTGATTTTCGTCATTCAGCAGATGTTGTAGCACATTTTTTAGCATTAGAAGCATTTTCTGATTTACCATTAGCCGAAAAAACTATTGAGACACCACTCGAAACATATAAAGGCAAAGAAATAGTAAGCGATATTGTATTGGTGCCGGTTCTTCGGGCGGGGCTGGCATTGCTGGAAGCGTTCAAATTTATGATGCCATCGGCTAAAATTTCTTTTGTTGGGTTGTCGAGAAATGAGAAAGATTTTTCAGTAAACGAGTATTATTTTTCTGCACCGAATTTTGTTGAGCAGACAAGATTTATTATACTTGAAATGATGATTGCAACGGGTGGTTCAGTTGTATCGGCAATTAATCGCTTGCAATTGGAAGGTGCGAGTAATTTCACGGTGTGCAGTATTATTTCAGCACCCGAAGGCGTAGAAAACATACTGACAAATTACCCAAACGTTAAGATAATAACAGCGGCACTCGACAGAGAGCTCAACGACAAAAAGTATATATTACCTGGACTGGGAGACGCTGGCGATAGATGGTGCGGAGTGTAGCAGAGCATAAATATTTCGTGTTTTACAAGCCGTATCAGGTTCTTTCCCAATTTACTTCGAGCGACGGACGTGCAAGCCTGTCGCTTTTTAATTTTCCCAAAGATTGCTATCCTGTTGGGCGGTTAGATTACGACAGCGAAGGATTGCTAATTATTACAAATGATAAATCATTAAATCAGAAGCTGCTTAGCCCAAAGTATCGTCATCGGAGAACGTATTTTGTTCAAGTGGAGGGCGTCCCGATGAGCGAAGATTTAGAAAAATTGTCGAAAGGAGTTGAAATTAACATTCAAGGGAAGACGTATCGCACACTACCAGCGGTTGCCGAAGTATTGGTCGACGAACCGAATTTGCCCGAACGTGTTCCACCAATTAGGTTTAGAAAAAACATTCCAACAACCTGGCTTTCAATAACTCTTATGGAAGGGAAAAACCGTCAGGTAAGGAAAATGACTGCTAAAATTGGCTATCCAACATTGCGGCTGGTTCGTTATTCGATAGAAAAGCTAAATATTGAGGGATTTAACTCGGGCGAAATACGCCAGTTCAGCAAAGAAAAGATAACAAAATTGCTTAATCTTTAATAAAATTTTAATAATATAAAAAAAAGAAGTAATTTAAAGTTTGTATTGCTTAAATATTTGAATACTAATGCTAAAAAAACTAATATTTGTAACTTTGTTATTAGTATGCTTTGATAAAAGCAGTTTATTTGCTTATTATACAGACACAACAGATGCGGCATTGCCCGGGAGTTCACGCAAGGTGTATTTGCCGGA
>JAKIZO010000007.1:44520-50029 GCA_022707965.1 Bacteroidota bacterium | reverse complement strand
GCCTTCCAGAAGGCATTGGATATGCAGCTGCCATTTTCATTGCGGGCACGTCTTGATTTGGAGCTTTCCGAACCTCTCTGGCGTTATTTGATGAGCGAAAGCAGCAAAAATCCGTGGGTATCAGCTTTGAGATCGCTGGAACAAATGCCGGAAGAAGCTTTTATGCCGAGCGATGTCGAAAGGACTTTGCGTGAAATTAACATAATGAACTCAATGTATGTTCCGTTTGTTCGGACATACTCACCATACGGAGCAAAAATAGACTTTGAGACGATTGGGAAGTTTTTGGGAATAGTCGAGGACGTTTCTCCAACTATAAAGTATTCATTAGGAATTACTGCTGATGTAGAGATAGTGATTTACTCAATACAAGCTATAGCGGTTGCCACTTTGTTCAAAGGCGTGCAATCACCGGGGAATTACACAATTACCTGGAATGGGCGCGACGACAACGGACGGCTTATGCCGGCGGGCGATTATATTGCCGAAGTTCGCATAGGACAGGAAAGGTATGTAAGAAAAAGAATAGTAATGAAATAACTGTCGATTTGGAATTTATTGATTAAGAAAATACCACAGCGGAAGACCCTCTGTTAGCATAGTTGTTTGCGTATGTATTTTTTTGCTAATTATTTGCAATAGTTTTGATGGAAAAGATTTAGAAAGTGTTGGCAATGTCTCACAAGCCTCTATTTTGAACCTTCGGAAGGTTCCAAACCTTCGGAAGGTTTTCCCAGTATCACAAAAAACATCTAATTTCTTGCTTCATATATTCACAGACTTTTTATTGAAGGTTGATTTCACAGACAGGAATGTCTGTGCTACCATTTTTTTAAAAACCTTAGTAAAAAAGCCAATTTCATTTCTAGAATATTTCACAGACAGGAATGTCTGTGCTACCATTTTTTATAAAACCTTCCGAAGGTTCTAAGCTTGATAATTAAAAGAAAACCATAGTAAAAAATGCCAATTTTCTCCTAGATTTTTTCACAGACAAGAATGTCTGTGCTACCATATTGGTTGAATAAAAAGGCTGCCCTTTTTCGGGGCAGCCCTTCGAAAGACAATATTGATTGGAACGATTACATTCCAGATGGTGAAGCAGGTTCGTTAGGGTCACCAGCTTTGCGCACAGGAATACCAACAAGCAAGTAAGCGATAAAGATGATTACAAGCAAGCTAATAATGAACGAAGCACCTGGGAAAATAGCAGGAGCAAAAATATCGAATACAGCAAATCCTGCGAAGATAAGTCCCATCAATGCTTCGCCAGCAATCAAACCGGAAGCCAGGAGCACCCCAACGTTTTCGACACGTGCTTTTTGATAATCGTTATATCCACGTTTTTCGTTAACCATTTCAACAATACCTTTAATCAAACCGCCGATGAAAATTGCGAAAGTTGTTTCGAGCGGAAGATACATACCAACAGCGACAAGCATCGGGCTGCGAACTTGCATTAAGATAAATGCAAATCCCATAAGCATACCGACGATAATCAGGGACCAAGCCATCTGACCACCGACAATACCTTTCGAAAGAATTGCCATAAGGCTTGCTTGTGGAGCAGCAAGAGATTTGCTACCAAAACCGCCTTCGTAACCTTCTTTCAAACCTTTTGCAATATCGCCATCATTAAGGAATGAAAGCACCATAAACATAACAACGCCCGAAAGGAGAACGCCAACAATATCGCCGACCTGCATTTTCCAGGGAGTACCACCAAGAATGTGTCCAGCCTTCAAGTCCTGCAACATTTCGCCTGCAACTGCCGCCGAAACACAAACAATTGCAGCAACTCCAAGAACAGCGGCAACTCCACCGGTATCTGCTGTTACGCCAAGTGCAACTAAAATTACAGCTGTAAGAACAAGTGCGGTAAGCGTTAGCCCAGAAATAGGGTTATTGCTCGACCCCATAATACCTACAAGGTAACCCGAAACAGCTGCGAAGAAGAATGCCAAAATAATAAGTAAAGTAGCAGAAACAATTGCAACCAAGATTGAAGTATTAAAAATGAAGAAAGTGATTGAAAAAGTAGCGATAGCAACAACAGCGATACCAACCATTATCCAATTGAAAGGAATATCTCTGTCTATTCTATCGGTTGTAACAGCACCGCCAGTAGCAGCTTTTTTCACGTCGGAGACGGAACGAGCAATACCAGCCGAAAGACTTTTTCGCATACGGAATAGAGTATAACCTGCACCAACAAGCATACCACCGATAGCGATTGGACGAACAATGTATTTCCAGACTTCAGTCATCTGGAACATTGGATTATTTACTCTTTCAGTAGCAACAGATAAATCCCAGCCTCGAGTTTGGGTCAGAAGCACAGCCCATTGCTGCAAGTCCAAATATGGAGCGATAAAGTAATAAATAATTGGTGTAAGCAAACCCCAAGCCATAAGCCCACCACTGAAGTTCAAAGCAGCAAGCTTCGGACCAATGATATATCCCACACCCATATATGCAGGAGAAACGCCTGGACTGCTGAGCATAAGACCGCCCTGACCAGTAAAGTTTGTGCCTGTTACAGTTTGTTTGCCAAAAGCAACAAATTTTTCCCAGATAGTTGGGAATACTTTGAATTCACCTAAGAGTTTAATTAATCCACCAAGTCCCATAGCGCCGAATAGAAACTTACTGTTGCCACCGGCATTTTGACCTGATTTGTGGATTTCAGCAGCGGCAACCGACTCGGGATAAGGCAATTCTTTGTCTTCGACCATTACGCGGCGAAGCAAAGCAACAAACATAATACCTAAAATACCGCCGAAAACTAAAATAAGCGAAGCCGTAATATAGTTTTCAGTAGTGAAGAACGGCTTCCAGATGCCTGCAATGAAGAATGCAGGAAGAGTGAAAATAGCACCAGCAGCAACCGACTCACCAATCGAGCCGACTGTTCGGGCAAAGTTTTCCTCTAAAATCGAGCCACGCATTGCTTTGAGCAATGCCATACCGATGACAGCAGCCGGATAAGTTGCAGCAATTGTCATACCAGCTTTAAGACCGAGATAAGCGTTCGCAGCACCAAGAACGACAGCCATTATCAAACCAAGAATAAGGGCGCGAACAGTCATCTCTGCCATATTGCTATCGGAAGGAACAAAGGGTACAAATTTCTTTTCTTCTGCCATTTAATTCTCCGATTTGTTAATAAAGTAAATACAATACCCCATAAAATACAAAGATATAAAAGGAATTATAAATTTCAATAAAAAACTTAAATGCATATCAAAAATTATTCAGAATAATTAATATTTATTTGAAGATAAAGGCGATTATCTTTGTTGCTCTTGATTACGTCGTAGGAACTGCCGAGATTGTCCAGTTTCGGTTTTTCCAATCTTGTGTATGCCAAAAACAACTTGATATATTTTAAAGGCGAATAATTCAAGCGAAGTAGAAAACAATTTCCTTCATCGTAAAGCGGGTTTGTATAGATGGAAGTAGGCATTCTATATTCATAATGCCACACAGCTGAGGAATAGCTATCAGTGTTAAAAATGGAAATTCTGCCTGTAATTGAGAGATTATCGAGCATATCGTAGCTTAATTGGAAATAAGTTGCATAGCCATTTTCATTTGGCTTTTTCTGCTCGAATGATACATCTGTTGCGTCAAATCGTGTTTTGAGAGTTAAATTTTTGATTAATTTTCGTTCGTATTCAAAACGGACTTCATTGCGACGATGAGTATAAATAACCTGATTTTGGGCACCTTTGGGCTTAAATCCATCGGTTTTGGCTTCTGATTTTATTGTCAGGTAAAACGAACCGAGCAGTTTGTTGTCGTATAAATTTCTAATTGAATAATCGACACCTTTGATTGGTTTTTCGACAGAGTAGGTGCGCAAGTGAGTGCGGTATAAATCTAAATATGCTTCAGTTTTAAGATTTTTGCTAAGCTTTGCAGAAATGGAGGTGTAGATACCTTCTTCATTTGCGGGGATAGAACTTTCTCCGAAATTATAGCCCCAAAAACTTCTGTAATTTGAATGGTAATTTCTGTAATGCAGGGCAAAATCTACGTTGTTGATTTTGAAAATGCTATAAAGCTTCATAGCAGGGAATTCGTGTGAATACAGAGAATATTCTCCGCCGAAGCTAATTATGCGGGTAGAATAAAGACCGTATAGAGAGAAAATATCTGAGTATGAGCCTTCGAAAGCACGGCTGGACGAACTTTTCAGCGGATAATCATACTTGATAGAGAAAAATGTGGCGCCAAGCGTAATTTTTTTGTAATTATAAGCAAAATTGAGGGCAAAAGAATTTTCTCCAAGAGCATCTTTTTTGTTTATTTCAGTTTTTGTGCGGAAGTAGTTGGTAGTATAAATTGAAGTGGCAACTTTTTTGGCTGTATCAACGTTTGCGGGACGTTTGATGTGTGAGACGAATGCTGTTAGCGAAAAATTATGCCATAGGCGATTGAAATTGTATTCGACAGCGGCGCCACGCATAAAGTTTGTTCGCAAAGTTGTTGTATTTAGCTTAATTGAATTATTATAAGGTGCAGCCGAGCGAATAAAATCGCCACCCTTGCCCATTGAATAAGATTGCCAGAGTGAGTTGCCGCAACCAAAAGCGGCGTTGAAATCACCAACAATTAATTTTAATTTATCAGTTTGGTATTTTGCTCCGATTGAGAAAAAATCGTAAAGATAAATTTCGCCTAAATTTTTATTCCCAATTGCTTGAAGTTGAAAATCAGAGTAACTTGCCTGAAATCTCTGGTATATATCGTATTTATCGCCAAGATATTTCTTTTCCTCCAATCCGCGAACAGTTTCAAATCGTTCCTGGCTGCGAACTCTGTAATCGCTTGAAAATTTTGAAGGTGGTGCTATTTCTCGATTAGTTGCCTTGATAATTATTTTTTGCTGAATGTCGGAAAGCCCTAAACCGTCGAAAAGAGCAAGATAGGTAATCCTGGGATTATTATTAAAGCGTTCGACAATTGTCGAAGAAGTATAATAATCAACGTTTGGCAGAACAGTGAGGGCGTCGGGTCGAGCTTTGTAAAGTTTGATTGGATTGGCGAAGTAATATTCGAGGGTTTCGATAACATCGGAAAGTTCATCTTCCGAGGAAAATTGAATGAGAAATCTCTCTAATTCAAAATTATCTATATTTTGAGAATACAGATAATTTGAAATAGGCATAAGTGCAAGTAATATTAATATTTTTTTGCACATAAAAGCGAAATGAAGAACGCTGGGTTCCTCATTTCAACCAAATAGCAAATGTATGTAAAAGTAAATTATGCTAAATCTTCGTCGTCTTCGAATAAATCATCTTCGTCGTCGAAATCAATATCATCCTCGTCGAACTCTAAATCTTCTTCGTCGAAGTCGAATTCTTCTTCGTCGAACTCTAAATCTTCGTCATCGAATTCTTCTTCGTCATCGTCGTCGCCAAAATCGAACTCTTCACCTAAATCATAGTCTTCTTCTTCGTCGTAATCTTCTTCATCATCTTCATCGTCTTCTTCATCAAGA
>JAKIZO010000007.1:0-44423 GCA_022707965.1 Bacteroidota bacterium | reverse complement strand
GATCTTCGTCGTCTTCACTTAAAGTGATAGGTGCCAACGCAGAAATTTGAGGGAAATAAGCAAAGAAATATTGCTTACCATCGTTTTGCAAAGAAATAAGAAATATCTGGATTAATTGATTTAAATTTAGCATACAAAAACCTTTATATAACAACAATAATTATTATCAAATTTCATAAACATACAAATATCGTAGAAATAAACAATTCAAACAAAAAAAATTTAGAAAAAACTTACATTTTTCACAATATACACTGATAAACACAAATTTTATTTTGATTTAGTTGTTTTTTTATGTTTCATAATAATTTGTATAGATTAACATAATTAGTTATATTTCGTTAATTACATAACAATAACGGTGATAGAATGAAAAAAATACTTTTAATATTATTATTGTCATTATTTACATTTGATAATCTAATTTCACAGGAAATTAGAGCAACTGTTAGCGTAAATATGGAGCAAGTCGACCCTGATAAGAGAATATATGTGTCTTCGCTGGAAAACGACTTGCAGAATTATATTAACAACCAGCAGTTTGTCAGCATTGAATGGGAAGGCGAACGCATTCCTGTGGATATAAACATAGTGCTTTCGGGCGGCAATAGGAACAGGTTTGCGGCAAGGATGTATATTGTGTCGCGCCGACCGTTGCTGGACGACCCCGAGGCAAGTTCTGTTGCTGTAAGATTGCTTGAAAACAAATGGGCTTTTACTTATTCGCAGGGTGCAAATTTAACGTTCAATATAAATAGATTTGATGAAATTACAAGTATAATTGACTTTTATATGATGCTAATAATTGGAATGGATTTAGATAGTTACGGCGAACTTGATGGGAATATAGCATTCGACCGAGCAAAGCAGGTGCTGCTGCTTGGAGCAAATAGAGGAGTTGAGGGTTGGGGGACATACGCTGCACCTGGGGAACTCACAAAGTATACGCTAATAAGTGAGCTCACAGACCCGCGTTATTATAATTTCCGTAAACTAATAACAGAATTATACTTAGATGGAATGGATTTGCTTGCGAAGAACAAACAGAAGGCACTCGAAAATATTGCTCAAACAATTGGCAAAATGGCGGATTTCAAAGAAAAGCGAATGGTTGGACCGAGTGCATTGCTGCAAATGTTTTTCGATACTAAATCGCGGGAATTTGCTGCACTTTTCAAAGGATATCCGGACGGCAAGGTGTTCGATAATTTGATATATTTAGACCCAACAAATGCACACGTTTATAACGAAGCAAGAAGATAAATTGCGAGGGAAAAATTGAAAGAACGCCAAAAAGACACTGTTTCGCCACTGAAAAACAAAGAAGATGAATTAGATATAACGCTGAGACCTGCCGTTTTCGATGAATTTATCGGGCAGAGAAAAATAGTAGATAATCTGAAAGTATTCATAGAAGCAGCACTGCAAAGAAAAGAAGCATTAGACCACGTTTTGCTTACCGGACCTCCCGGGCTTGGCAAGACAACATTAAGTTATATAATTGCTCGTGAAATGGGCACAAATATTAAAACAACATCGGGACCAGTGCTCGAAAAGCCAGGAGATTTAGCAGGACTGCTGACCAATTTAACCGAAGGAGATATATTATTTATCGATGAGATACATAGGCTATCGACCGTTGTAGAAGAATATTTGTATTCAGCGATGGAGGATTTTCGGCTGGATATTATGCTGGATAGCGGTCCATCGGCTCGAACAATACAGATTAAAATACCAAGATTTTCATTAATTGGAGCGACAACGCGTGCGGGCTTGCTATCGGACCCGCTACGCTCGCGGTTTGGTATTGTAAATCGGCTTGATTATTATGATAGCAAAGATTTATTTGTGGTTGTTCTGCGTTCAGCAAAAATACTTGATATTCCAATAGACGAAGAAGGAGCAATGGAGATAGCGAAGCGTTCGCGTGGAACGCCCCGAATTGCGAACCGCTTGCTGAAACGCACGCGCGATTTTGCACAGGTGAAAGGTGATGGGAAAATCACTCGCGAGATAGCGCAGTATGCACTTTCTGCACTCGATGTAGATAAATATGGGCTGGACGAAATGGATAAGCGAATACTTCAAGCAATTATCTACAAATTTAACGGCGGCCCGGTAGGAATAAACACGATATCGGTATCCGTTGGCGAAGAACCTGGAACAATCGAAGAAGTTTACGAGCCATTTCTTATTCAGCAAGGTTTTATCAATCGCACTCCGCGTGGACGAACTGCAACCAAGCTTGCTTATGAGCATCTGGGTGCAGCACAGAAAGAAGAAGAAAATAGTTTGTTTTGATAGAAAAAAACACGAAAATAGAAATCATTAATTATGGTTTATCGATGGAAAAATTAGAGTTCAATAATATTTATAATATGGACTGCATAGAAGGTATGAAAAAAATACCGGACGGTTCGATTGATTTAATTATCACAGACCCACCATTTGCAATCAATTTTGGAGCAAAAAGGAGTAATTATAATAGAACTTCCGAAAAAGTATTAGAAGGATACAACGAAATACCACAAAATGATTACTATGCATTCACCTTAAAATGGATGACCCAAGCGTATAGAGTGCTAAAGGAAACAGGTAGTATGTATGTTTTTTCGGGATGGAATAATCTGAAAGATATATTAGTTGCAATTGATGAATTAGGATTTATTACTGTAAATCATATTATCTGGAAATATCAATTTGGTGTTGTTACTAAAAGAAAATTTGTTTCATCGCATTATCATTGCCTTTTTATATGTAAAAACGACGAAAAAAGGAAATTTTTTCCTTATGCAAGATATAAAAAAGATGAGAAGGACGCTGATGGCGGTTGTTTGCACTACAAGGATAAAGAAGATGTTTGGTTTATTAACCGAGAATATTGGACAGGAGATAAAAAAACACCTACAAAATTACCAATGGAATTGGTCAAAAAAATACTAATGTATTCGAGTGAGGAAGGTGATGTTGTATTAGACCCATTTTTAGGTTCGGGACAGGTTGCGGTTGTAAGCAAGATGATGGGCAGACAATATATTGGATTTGAAATTGTGAAAGAATATTATGAATTTATTAAAGAGCGATTAGAAAAGGGAGTGTATAGAATAAAAAGTTCCGAGAACGAAAATAGACAAATAGAGAAATTGGGATTATTTGGAGACGCCTAAATGTCGGATATTATAAATGCTGCAAAAGTAATCTCGCAAGAATTATTGAAAATATTTAATAAAAGTATCTATAAAGTTACAAACAAAAAAATTTCCGACAGATTAGGTTTGAAATTCTAATCTACCTTTCTCTTTTAAGTGCAACTATTGTAATATCATCGTAGTAATTTGATTTGAAGGAATGCTCTTCAACTTCTGAAATGATTTTCTCTACAAGCAATTCTGCATCATATTTGTTATATTCTCTGATTAAGCTTTCCAACCTTGCTTCTGTGAATTCCTCGCCACGATTGTTCTGTGCTTCGCTTACTCCATCGGTAAACATAATTAGCGTGTCCCCTTCGGCAAAGTGTATCTCACCAACTTCATAATTGAAAACTTCATCTAAACATCCAAGCAGCAGACCGCCTTTTCGCAATAATTCAATTTCGTATGTTGCTTTTCTCAATAACATTGGTGGATTGTGTCCCGCATTTATGTAGTTCAGCCTGTTCGACATAATGTCAAGTTTTGCGACAAAAAAAGTAATAAATTTATCGGGTGAAGTATTTGAATATACCAAACTATTCAATTTTTCAACTAATGCATTTAAATCGAGTTCAAGCGAAGCCAAAATACGCAAAGCTGATTGAAAATTTGCCATAAGCAGTGCAGCAGGTAAACCTTTTCCCGAAACATCTGCAATAGCAATCAACAATTGATTGCTATCAGTCATAATAAAATCGAAATAATCACCACCGACCTGACGCGAAGGGATACTACGACCAAAAATTGAGTATTTATCTAATTTTGGTGCGGTTTTGGGAAGAAGGTTTTTTTGTATTTCAAGTGCGTAAGCAAGTTCGCTCTCGATTGCTTTTTTAGCAAGTTCTTCCTGAAATAATCTCTCATTTTCCAGAGCAGTAATAGTTGTGTTTGCAATTGCAGTAATAAACAGTTTTTTTGTTTCATCAAAAGGCAAAGAATTCAATGTCGGACCGACAATCAGCAGTCCTTTCGTTTCGCCTTGCACAATCATTGGCACAAGCAATTGAGCCGTTGGGAATAAATCAGCAATATCGTTAGGAAATTCAGATTTTTCAATTACGTTAACGAATTGATTTTCGCAGGTGATTTCTAATTGTGTGCCCTCATCTGAATTGTTAAATCTGTTAATAAGAACATCGTATTTATTCGCATCAATTCTAAGCAATAGCGCAAAACGATTGACCATCAACTGACCCATCAGATGGTAAGAAAGCATTTTGATTATTTTCTCACGTGAGAGCAAATGACTGAAATCTCTTGAAATTTCGAAAACAGTCGAAAGCATCTGGCTGTGGCGTTCCGCTTTAAGTTTCGCTGAGCTCAAACTGTGAACATATTTTGTTGTTTGCAAAGCATTTGCAGTAATTTGCGAAATAAGTTCTCCGTAATGGCGTTCTTCGTCTGTCAGGTTAGTTTTTCCGAACGGGCTGGCAAGCAAAAATACCGCAAGCAGTTCATTTTTGTAATAAACAGGAAAAAAATTGCTTATTTGAAATTTCGAAAAAAATTTACTCAGTGTGTTTATTTTAAAATCGCTAAAATATACACATTTTGGTATGGATTTTATTCCCTTATCAACTACTAATTGCAGACTATCCTCAATTCTGATGAATGCAGCGGCACGAGAAAATTTAAGCTTCCCCATCATACTCAAAAGCGACGCATTGAGTATCTTTTGCTCGTCGCTAAGTTCATTAAGTTTAGAACTTAAATCGAGCAGCGATTGCAGATTGACAATTGATTTTCTACGTTGCTCTAATATATTGGCAATATCCATCGAAGTCCGGCTTTTACATTTACACTATAATTAATTGTTCCCATTGAACGGTCGCAAATATTTATCTTTTTCGTGTTCCCTTGCTCGTCTATTGCAAGGGCAATCAGCTCGTTTCTGAAATTATTGAAGAATAGTCCTTGATAGGAAAATTTTCCTACGTTAAATGCAGCAGTTCTATTTTTTATGTTTATTCTTAATAAATTACTACCGTTCGTTACAAATAAATAATTCGAATTTGTGATTACAGAGGAAATTGGCAATACAGTTTCAGCTTTGATGGTTGATGTTCCTATCGGGATTTCGGCAACTTTCTGCCTTGTGGCAACATCAATTATTGTTGCAATTGCAGCCGTTGGGACAACATCTGTAAAGTCTTTCCCAAGTCCACGAGAGACAACGACAACTTCTTTGCCGTCGGAACGAACGCCAACATAGACGGGAAATGGTGCAACTGAAATAACTGCTTCCTGCTTGTTTGTTCGGCTATCTATTACAGAAACGCTATGGTCTGAGTAGTTCGCAACGTAAATTTGGTTGCCTGCCGCTGCGATTGAACGTGGGGAATTGCCAACTTTTATCTGCTTTGCTACTGCAAAGTTTGTTAAATCTAATAGTGCAACTTTGTCCGAATTCTCAAAAGTTATGAACGCATCAGTTGCATTAGCAAATGCAATATCAGCGGGAATAGACTGGCTTTGCGAAAAATCAATTGTATATTTGTATTCAAGAGTATTAAAATCTAAAACATAAATTTTGTAGCTAGCTTTTGCAAAAAGAAAAATATTATCCCGGAAGTGTCGTGCAAGCGAAATTGTGTCTTTATCGCTTATCTGAGAGATCTTTGCAAGAATATTTTCGTCGAGCACACTTCCATTCAGCAAATCGACTTTCGCAATAGATGCTTTATTATCAATATTATAGATAAATAGTGCTTTGCTTGTATCATTGAAATTGTCAATTAGTTTTTCCTCGCCACTGCAAGCAGTAAGAAGCAAAAATATAAGTAAAATGTATTTTGGTTTCATTGCGACCTCGTTTTTTGATAATACGAAATATAATTAATAAAAGTTTATACTGTATAATAAAACAAGCAACTCGATTTTGTTACAAATTAAAAAATAACACATTTATATGCTAAAATATTTTGTTTAATTATTTGTTTGATAAATTGTATAATTGTAATTATTAATTTTGTTTTTTAGAAATGAACGATTTTTTCAATGAATATGATGACGAGTTTCCCGAGGACATCGAGGAGCAATTCAAGCGTTTTCGTCGGGCAATTCGTCGTCGGAATAGAAGCCAGGAAGACCTTCCAAGTGCTGATGCACTTGATGATTTAATAGATTATTCTCTTTCGAAAAGTAAGTTCGAAGATGCTCTTGCTTTTTGCGAGCTACTTCTGGAATACAATCCTGCATCTATTGATGCCCGAAATAAAAAATGCGTGATTTTATTCAATCTTGGTAGATATAAAGAAGCTTTCGTGATAGCCGAAGAACTTTATAACGAAAATCCAACTGATATCGATACATTGATAAATTATGCTATTGCTCTGGAAAATACAGGCAATCCCAAAAAAGCTTTGAGTATAATAAAATTCGCCAAGCAACTCGACCCCGCAAACGATGACATCGATTTTCAGATGGGTATTATTTATCAAACTCTCAAAGAATACGAGAAATCTGTCGCTATTCTTAAAGGTCTGGAAGAAAATGCTTCATATCACAAAGACTTATTTCAAGAAATTGCTTTTTGCTATACAAATTTAGATAAATACGACGAAGCTATTGAATACTACAAAAAAGCAATAGACGAAAATCCTTACGATTACTACCTTTGGTTCAATCTTGGGCTTGTCTATTCATACAATAGTATGCACTATAAGTCTATCGACGCTTTTAAAATGGCAATCGCGATAAATCCAAATTTTTTAGTGTGCTACTACAATTTAGCAAACGTTTATACTACTATTGGACACACCAACGAAGCCATCGAATGTTACCGTGAATGTATAAACATAAATCCATCAGATGTAGATGCTCTGCACAATTTAGCAAGTTTGCAGGGCGATAGTGGCGACTATACTGCGGCAATTACTACATTTACTCGTTTGTTGCAAGTTCGACCTAATTACTATCCTGCTCTCTATGGGCGTGGCATTTGCTACGATGCAATCGAAGAATACGAACTCGCTATTCGTGATTTCAAGCAGTGTATCAAAATCAAGCCCGATTATGCAGACGTTTATCACTCTATGGGCGACGCTTACTATAACCTTGATAAATTAGCAGAAGCCTCTAAATCATACGAAAAAGCTCTTGAAATTGAACCCTACAATTCGGAATATATTTTCGATTATGCTCAGGTGCTTTTTGAATTGAACAAGTTCGATGAAGCACTAAAAGAAGTTGACCATCTTGTCGATTTAGCACCAAATTGGCTTGAAGCATTATACCTGAAAGCGAAAATCCACGCAAAATTAAATCACTTCGACGAATTTATCGAAGTTGTTGCCGAAATTACTTAGCTCGACCCAAACGGAATTCAGGTTTTTATGGAAGAAATGAAGGACTTTACTGCTAATATCCCTGATTTCGAAGAAAAACTGAATAGAGCAATTCA
Source organism: Bacteroidota bacterium (assembly GCA_022707965.1). Lineage (GTDB taxonomy): Bacteria > Bacteroidota > Ignavibacteria > Kapaibacteriales > UBA2268 > JAKIZO01. Next base: position 36,827 of record JAKIZO010000007.1, on the reverse strand, counting down.
GCAATTTAGTTAATTCTTTTCGCCCGTGTAAGTGTGCGGTGTCGAAACAAATTTGTTGCGTTGACCTCGTGCCTTTCCCCAAGAAATTAACATTAGAACAAGCATCTTGGGAAGTTCCAAGAGTGCCACAAGCATTCTTTTTGTGTAGAAACGCTTTGGAATTGATAGCATCAAAGTTATTACATAAAGAAAAAATAGAGAAATCCACCACACCGCAAACGGAAAATCGGGAAAAATTAGCGATAAAATAAAAAACACCATCAACGCCGCAAGCAGTAATATTCTTGGTGGGACTATACTATGCAAAACCTTGTTGAAATAATCGAAATTTCCATTAAATAATTGGGAAAAACCTCTGGTAAAGTATTTGAGGACAAAATCGAGATGTGCCGCCGCCCAGCGAGAACGCTGACGGGTGTAGTTCCCCCAGTTTTCAACCTTTTCGTCCAATACAACTGCCGAACTGCAATATGCAATTTTGATTTTTTGCTCTAATATCCGAATTTCAAGTTCACGGTCTTCGCCTGCCACATCTTGAATATCCGACATAAGACGTTTGAACAAATTCCATTCAATCGAAAAAGCAGAACCTATAATCATAGCCGAACCGCCAATCCTGAAAATGCCCCGCCTAATAAGCGAATTAGCACTTTCCTCGCTTAATGCGTCCAGGTATGCTGTGTTTGTATTGATGTTCTTTGCTGTGCGGTGCCCCTGAACAACCTTATAGCCGCAGTTGTGAACAATGTTTACCTGATGAAGAAATCCAGGCTGCATAATGTTGTCGACATCAAGCACAACTGCATAGTCGTATTTTTCTTGGTCAATAGCACAAAGTGCGGCATTTAGAGATTTTGCTTTTGTGCTGTTTTCGAACTGCACTTCAATCACATAGCAGCCCATATCTTTCAACTTTGAAACTGTTTCGGGTTCGACACCATCAGCAATTACATAAACATCGAAATAATCTTTTGGATAATCGTGGTTCAGTGCCGTCCGAGCAACATCAAGAATAATTCTATTTTCTCTGTAATTTGGAATTAGAATGGCGTATCGGTTTAGTTTGTCTGTTGCGGGAAGGAATTTCTTTTCTTTAAGCAACGAAAAAACAGCAAGCACAAACAAATAAGTCGTTGCAAATCCAAAATAAAGCAACAATATGAAAATTGCTACATCCACAACCATAAAATAGCAATTTTTTGGACGGCAATCAAAAAAACAAGCTAACAGATGTTTTAATTCAATATAATATTTTGATAAATTATTATACTCTTTCTTACAAATTCCACAAAAAAACTAAAATTTTGGCTCTTCAATTACAATAACTTCTTTTCCCGAATTGTTAATAAATCCTCGCGTAACTTTTCTTGTTTTGTCGTCATATTTTTCGAAGTAAGCCATTCCACACGACATTGGATATAATTCACGATACTGAAAACCAACTACTGAGTTACCTTTGTAATCAATAAGCCCTTTTTTATATCCTTTCATAGCAACAGCGAGCCCTTCCGAAAAACCGCTTAATACAGTAATTGTTTCGCTGCTATTTGCTGGTTTAGCAAATACTTTAACAGGTTTGCCATTAATATCAATTATCTGGTAAGTTAGGTTCCACTTATCATCCATAAGGCTAACAACAGCATATCCACCACTAAAATTAAAAACTTGGTGATAAACTGGTTCAACAATTAAATTTCCATCGGTATCAATAATCCCCCATTTGTTGTTTGTTCCTTGCACAAAGGCTCTTCCATTTCTAAAAGAATTAGGTTTGTTGCTAAACTTAAAGTCAACTTTTACATTTCCTAAGGTATCAATAAAACCGTTTACGGGCTTGCCACTGCCAATCGCATACTGACTTTTACATTTCCTAAGGTATCAAATTTAGGCTCAATTACAAATTTTCCTGATTTATTAATATAACCAAAGGCGAATTGCTTTTGAACGCAAGCGCGATTATTTGAAAACCGAGAATAATATCCATTTATAGCAACAAAATTTTGAGCAATGATATTGCCAGAAGTGTCTATCAAAACGTGGTCGTTCTGACGTCCAACAAATGCAACTCCTTCATTAAATGAAGTGGCAGAGTAATATACAGGGGCAATTTTTTTTTCGCCCTTTTTGTTGATATAACCAACTCTTTCGGTTTCAACATCTACAATAGAAGTAAGACCTTCCGAAAAGCAAGGCAAATCACCGTAATTATTCACGAAAACTTTAAATATAGGTTGAATAACAATGTTTCCAGCTTTATCGAAAAATCCCCATTTGTTGTCAAGTAGAAATGGTGCGACATCATCACTAAAAGTGCCTACTGCATTTGCTGTAATAACTTTTTGTGACAATAATGATGAATATATCCCAACGAATAGTAAGGATATTAAAATAATAACTCTCATCTTTTCCTCGTAATAGTAAATAAATATAATTATTATAACAATTATTTATTTGGGAAGAAATAAATAATTGATATTTATTATTTATTCTAATTATTCAATAATTTTTGCAACTTGATACAATTAAAGGATTACTTTTGAACAACTATCTTTTGATTACTAATTTGCAAAAAACAAGAAAATAATTATTGAATAAGTATAAAAACAATTATCACCAAATAATAATAAATATAAAATAAACTACTAATTGATTTCAAAACAATCAAGTATAAAAAATGTTTTTATTAAAAAAAATATAAATATTGGTATTGTAAAAACTTAAACTTAAAAACTATTAATTATTATTTTTCCTGAGGTCAATTCTGGTGAATGTTTTGCCATTAAGAAGTTTGTATTCTAAAGATTTTGAAACAGTAAGCCCGCTTGTTTTTGATGTTTCAATTACTGTTTTTTTGTCAATATTATGGTAAATTGAATTCAGGCATTCGAATACTTCGGAATATTTAGTTTTACTAACAAAACCATATTTTAGTTCATTTTGATAAACAATTGACAATATACCATTTTTGTTTAGTATTGAACTAATCTTTTTGATAAAGCCAACATAATCAATATATTCTAACACTAAATTGCATATTGCCATATCAACATTTGTAAAAGGTAATATGCTATTATCAATGTCTAAGTTAAGATATTTTATATTATTACGATTTGCAAATCTATTTTTACAAGTAGTTAAATACTTGTCGTTAATATCAATTGCATATACAATATCCATCATTTCTGTATACTCTAATCCATTGCCTGTTGCTATTCCAAAAATTGCAAGTGAATTAGGCTTGTAGTCTGATATTTGCGATAGCATTATTGAATTTAAAGTTTGCAATTGATATACATTGCTATCAGACATATGATTTTCATAGTCTTCAGCTTCAATACTTAGCCAGGGGTTCATAATTTATTGCTATTTGTTTTTATTATTTTATTTAAGAAATAAATTAAAACCAACATAATTATGCTAAACGAGACCGACACAAACCAACTTCCAAGCGAATCACATTTTCCGAATGCAATTTGAATAGTTTTATAGTGAATCAATCCAATGATTAAAACAAAAATTAATTTAAGTAGACTAATTAATCTGTTACACCAAAATATTTGAATAGAATTAAATTTAAGAATCGAGGGTTTGTTACCTGATAAGAAATGGTTAATAAGTGAAAATCCAACAAACAACACGCTTGCAAATATTGGCATAATACTAATAATCTGTTTTTGACCGAAGCCATCTACTTCTCCAAACCAATTATAATGTGTTGGTATCGATGAAGGCAAATAATTATAATTACTGAAAGTGTGATACCACATAATAATTAAAATAACAACACCACAAATATCAATAATCCTATCAAATATTGAATATTTCTTCATTCTTTAAAATAAATTATCTAATTCAATTATTTGTTAATTTAAGAAAAAATTTTTTAAATATATTCCTAAAATCCTGCCATAATTCCTACCGCTGCTTTCCCAAATTTTCCTAATTGCTTGCTATCGGTATAAGTGTATTCGGTAAATACTCTTAGATTACGGCGGATTGCGTGCCCTGCGTGCAATGTTAGCGACTTTTCGTTTAATTCTTTGTAGTCGCTATTGATATAATTAAATAACACAGCACCATAAGGACCAGAATTATCGCCTTGTGGAGTGAAAATCAACTCGGCAAAACCGCCATCGGTCTTGATTTCTTTATCAGCTGTCGAAGCAGCAGAATTGCGAAGTGTGTTTTTGTCTGTTCGGAACAAATATTGAACGTTAAGTTCCAGAATATCGTTGTAACTTAAAGTCAAATCAGGTCCGAAAATAGTGAAATCTGTGTTGCTTCGAGTGAAGTTGTTACTAATACTTTCCCGACCAATGTAGGAAAATGCACCAATTCGGGCGAATTCTCCGATATCTTGGGAAATTCTTGCGGAGTAGTTTTTATACTTATCCTTGTCGAATAGTCTTGCTTCATTTGCAGCAGCAATGCCATTACCATTGCCGACTTGCAAAACAACGTCAGTGCCCGTTTCGAGCCCCAAAGTGAGCATAACCCCGCGGTCGTAAGCAAGATTTGCCTTTGCAAGCCCAACTTTTGTTTTGTAGATGTTGTAATCAGCAAATGTCAAACGAAGTTCTCGTTTGAAAAGCGGGTCAGAAATCTGGTATTGCCCAATGTATAAATCTAAATCAATATTGAATAAATCATTAAACATTATATAAGCATCTTCAATCCCCGCAACTTCACCTCTTTCTGAAAAGAAAAAGTAGAAGTAATAAGCAACATCAGGGGCAATCGTCCCTCCCGATAATATCTTCAAGACATAAGGAGTAGCAAAATCGCCTTGCTTTTTGTTCGCGTTATTATAAGTTGCGTTCAAGTCAAACCTAAATCCAATAGGGAACTCCCTCATCAATGATAGTTCACTATCACCTGTTTCAAGGAAGTATCTTGGTGCTTCGCTGTCTTTGAATTTAAATCCATTCCCTGCAAATTCATCACCATACGGCTTAAGTCTTGGAGCGGGAGCGTGGCAGGTCTGACAGGACAGTCTATACTGACGAGCAAATGCAGGAATAGCCATTGCTTGGTTGTATGCTTCCAGAAAAATGCACACAACAAGAATAATTAAAGCTAATTTTCTCATTTTTTCACCTTAGTCAATTATTTTTACTTTTGCGTAAGCAGTATTAACTTCAAATGGGCGGTATTCCTCTTCGGGAACATTCAAGTATTTCCCGACTGAGCTGACAAGCAATTGATAAAACAGGGTTGCTTTGAACGTAAGTTCTTTTGATTTAATATTTTCGGGTATATGAAAAGTAAAGTACTCGATTTTAGTTTCACGAGGTCCGATGCGGTAATCAACTCCAAGCGAAGCAGTATTCCATTGCTGAATGGTCATTCTTCCTTGCGGGTCGAAGTATGGCATACGGAAAATACGGTTGCCTTCGGGGATATCATCGCGCTCTAATCCTTTAAAGTTCGGGTCTTTCAGTGGCACTCCCATATCCTGATAGGCAAGGGTTTTGGTGGAAATAGTATACTCCTCGCCGGGGAAGCCTTTTTTGTTTACAGGAATGTGATACTTTGTGCCGTCCTCATCAATAGCAACAAGTTCGAGCCAAACTAATCTATCTTCGACCGAACCCGTAGGAAACTTATGCCCCGTTTTCTGGTTATACAATGTAACGGAAAGTTTTAAAGCATCGCCGGGTTCGCATTCGCTGTGGTCGGGATACACTTTGAGTTCAATTGTTCCGCGTACTTTCGATGGGTCGTGAGCCCCTGCAAAAATATGCTGCCGAACATCAGAATAGACTTTGCCCATAGCTGCCTTTATACTTTGAGCTCTTGGCATATGGCAATCCTGACAATGAACGTTTTCCTTTGCGTAGGGTCCTTCTTTCCATTCCAGATGTGTCGATTTCACCCATACACCATAAGGACTTTTTTCATTATGGCAAATTCCGCAGAAATCGCCTGTTTTCATTATAGGATTAACTTCGATTTTGTGCACGGGAGAGGCAACCTCGCCAATTCGCGAATTATACTTTGTTTTGCCCGGTTTGAAATTATAAGGAATATCCCCTTCAAATCCTGCAATCAAATGGCATACCTCGCAGGAGACACCTTCGTTTGCTCGTGTTCCCGCTGAAGGTGGCTTCGGTGGAATGTCGCCTGTAAGGAGAGCAAGTGGAGCGTGGCAGCCATTGCATCCCGCTTCTACTTCTGCAACCTTTTCGTCAAGTCGGGCGTGAGGCAGTGCAAGCATAAAATATTCAATCTCGTCCCATTCGTGTATGTACGATTGGGACATCATTGATTGCGACCATTGATTATATATATCGCGATGGCAAGTTGTGCCACAATACTTGGGTGTTTCAAAATCTGAATACTTAAATTTTGGTGTATTCGCGCTATTTAGAAATGACACCAAAAAAGCTGAAACGCACAATACGATACTAATTAGTAAAAGTTTTTTCATATAAACTCATTAACTATTTTTATTAAGGCTGATTATTTTCATCAATTAAATATCTAACTGTTGAAAGTAGTTCCCCTATCTGTGGCTTTGTAAGTTGTGCATTGGCACCGACTGCTTTCCCTTTGTGAAGCACATCTTCTGAAATAATAGAAGAGAAAATCACAACAGGCAAATTCTGCAAAATTGGGTCTGTTTTTATTAATTTCGTTAAAGTATAGCCATCCATAACAGGCATTTCAATATCGGTGATAACAATATCGCAGTAATTTTCCAGTTTTTCGCCTTCACGCACTTTTTGAGCGATTTCTTGCAGGCGTTTGCAGGCTTCTTCGCCATTGTGAAATGCTTCAATTTCAAATCCTGCAATCTTCAATCTATCGGTAATCATTCTACGAATTGTTTGAGAATCCTCAGCAGTAATGGCACGCAATTTTTTCTCAAATTTTTCTACTTTTTGTTTGACATCAATAGCCGAGGATGGGTCAATATCAGCAACAATTTTTTCAATATCGAGCATCAGCACAGTTACATCTTTCAAATTAATTATCCCAACAATTGATGATTTGTCGCTTCCGAATTCTTCCATTGCGTCGGGTGTAGTAATATCGGTCCAGGAAATTCTGTGTATTCGCTTAACATCAGTAACAATTAATCCAACCCGTAGTTTGTTGAATTCTGTAATAATCATTTTGTTGTCTATCAAATCCGATGGAATACCATAGAGATACTTACGCAAATCAAGCGCAGGAATAACCACTCCACGCAAATTAAACACTCCACAGACGCACTCGTGCAAATTTGGAAGTTTTGTCAATTGCGGCATTCGAATGATTTCCCGCACCTTTGCAACATTTACACCGAATGATTGCGTCTGCTGAACTCCATTTTCATCTGTAAAATCAATAACAAATTCTACTATTTCGAGTTCGTTTGTCCCGGTTTCAAGTAGGATATTTGTTTGAGTTGCCATAAAAGAACCTCGTTTTTATTTATAACATACAAATAATAAACGAAAAAATCAATATATTAATAATGAATTTATCGTTAATCTTTTTTTATTCTTTAGATTAAACTTATGTCGGTGTGTTAGATTGAAATATTGGGCGGTGTTGAAAGTATCTATTTTGAACCTTCGGAAGGTTCTGAAACCTTCCGAAGGATAATAGCAAAACGAAACAAACAAGGATTAATATCTTACACTAATTCCGCAAGTAAATGTTCTGCCGTAGCCGGGAAGCCCAATTTGCGTCAAGAAATATTCATCAGTAATATTGTTGATACGAGCGAATACTTCTATATTGTTCCCATACAGGTCAAAATTATATCCAATACGGAAATTGAGCAAAGTGTAGTTTTCGAGTTCGTCGAACTTCCCTGAGATAGCATTTAGTGCATATTGCTTAGCATTTAGTGCATATTGCTTTCCGATATGCTCTAATTCTATTTGTGGGGTAAGTCCGAAATCAAACTTATATCCTGCTATCAACGATGCTTGCAATTCGGGTTTGTATTCGAGGTGGTCAACTTTACTGCCTTGCTCTTTACCCTCGGATTTCATAAATGTGGCATTTCCATAAAACAAAATATTCGAATTTGGGAATAAATTAAAGCCAAGTTCTGCTCCATAAACAGTTGCTTCGGCAAGGTTGTCTCTCATACGCATGTTGGGATATTGCGGGTCGTAGAGAGGGTGGTCTTTCGGCACTTTTATACGGATAATTAAGTCGTCGTAGAAGCTTCCGAATGCGGTAATATTCAGATTAACAATTTCAGAAGTGTAACTAATTCCCCAATCAATCAGCAACCCGGTTTCAGCACCAAGGTCAGGGTTCGGAACAAATTTTCCTAATGCACCGGAATAAGCTTCTCGTAAGGTCGGGAAGCGCGTCCTTCGTGAAATATTCGCAAAAGTAGAAATTTCATCTGTTAAATAATATCGCGAACCTACAAAAAGCCCAAAATCCTGGAATGTTTCGCCTTCGCTATCTTTGTATATTCCTGTTTTTGGTGTTACACAACCATCGTATGTAGCTCCTGCTACAAAATTTACATCCTTGTAGCTTGATTTGTATTCAATTCCAGCTGAATATGTGAATTGCGAGAATTCGTCTTCTGAGTTGTTGTCAATCTTTTCCTTATGCAAAGAATAATATGAATTAAAAACTGCGGTCAGCCAGTTCTTCTCGAACAGTTCATATTCGAGAGCAAAGCGGTTGCCAAATGTGAAATCTTTGTCCTTTTGCTTTGTTTTTATGGTCGAATATGTGGAATCATAGGCATCGATTTGCTGATTGAAAAAGTCGCCCCAAAGCGTTGTGCGGAAAATCAAATTCTGTCCTAAATACTGTTCTGCATTGAAAGTAACAACATTACGATTTACATCGGAATAGCGCCAGAAACGTGCATCTTTCGCATAGAGATATTCTTCGCTTGGAACACCTTTTTCGGCAGTAGTGAAATTGTAGGACAGACCAAGCGAGGTGCCTTGCGTAGGCTTGTATTCTGAGCGAATGAAAAAGTTCAGCCTCTCAAAATCGCTGTTTGTGCGAAGGCGAGAGTTTTGCGACTGATGTAGCAATGTGTTCGGTGCATCTTTCGACATTAAAAATCCATCTGATTTGTTGTAGCTTACTGCTGTGAGATAGTTGAAATCACCGAATTTGCCGTCGTTCGAAGCTGCGATATACTTTCCGCCACCATCTGTATATTGAAGTTTCACATTCCCACCAATGCCGTCCGATACTCTTTCGTAAGAGGAAATGCTAACTACACCACCAAGAATATTCGGTCCCCATAGTGCTGAATTCGAGTTTTTCTCAACTTTAACACGTCCAATCATTTCTGTTGGAACAATATTCAAGTCCAAGCGGTTGTCCCAGGGAATATTAATCATTGCACCATCAAGGAACAATCCCATCTGGCGTTCGCCCGCACCTCTAATGAATGGCAACGCTTCGCCTCGGGAATTTGTCCGCACCATAGTTGATGGCATATATAGTTGCAACTCAGAGAAAGACTTAACGTCAGAAATTGAGAGCATTTTCAAATCAATCACCGACGACGATGCGGTTATTTGCGGTGTGGTTTGAACTCCGCTTACAACTACATCGCCAAGACGATACACCCGCAATGTGTCTTTACTTGCAAGTGCTGAATTAAACAAAAGACAAAGAAAAACAATATATATGCTTATGTTTCTCATAAATTCCTCAAATATTTGTTTGAAATATGTTTTTTTTAGTAAAATAGTAGTTTCTACGATACTTTTATATTTCTGGTGGTGGTGTCGGTACCTCAGTAATAAAGGAAATGAATTTTTCAGTATTAATCCTGTTATTTTGAATTAAAGAAATATTGGGTAGGAAGATTGTTTTTGCAAGCTCTTCGAAGAATAGCAATAGCGATAATATCTTACTAATAAAATATCCTCGGCTTCCCTCGTATTGATATGTGTTGCGTATCAATTCATCTAAATTTATGAAAAGCAGTTCTTCTTTTTTGTCGTTAATGCATTTAATGTGCATATAACCATCAGAAACTTCCATTTTTATCACATCATAGAGCCGTCCGAAATAGAAGAACTCGTTTTTTTCGAATTTTCTGTAATTTGGGTCGCCAATTTTAATTTTCAAAAGCTCAACTTCCGTTTCAGGTAAGCTTGATTTCAGCAGTTGTTTTATTTCTTTTTTAATTATTCTTTGAGAAATTGAGAATAATAGCGCATATCCCGCTGAGTTTATTAATATTGCAGGAATTATCACCAGTGCTAATAGCTTGCTAATTATATATTTCTTGCTTTTCTGCAAATACTAACTTTCGTCAAAAATATTATATAACTCGAACAAAATTTTTATTGAATAGCAAAATTAATATTTTATAGTTGATTTTTGTAAATATTTTCGTAAATATCATTTTGACGTATTTATTGGTATGAAAGGAAATTTTGCTTAATATTGTAAAAAATCAAGATATAGTATGAGAATACTGAGATATAATATTCATATCATTCAGTATGATTGCTGCAGCGGAATTTGCCAATGCAGGCGACACATCAAACGTTAGTGTCAATACACTTCCTTTCGGATTTTATAGCAATTCCATAGGCTGGGTGGTTGGTAGCTTTACAAGTATAAAAGGCTATCCGCAAAAGAATTCATTTACGAAAGCAGGTGCCATAATTTCTTCTAATGGCTCAAAATACGTTTACCTTCAAGCAGACGAAGTGCAAAACCCTTTATTTAAAAGGCAGTTCATCAGACCTGACTTGTTTGTTGGCAAGTTAGGTGATGTCAAAGAATACATTGGTCCGCCTGACGAAAGAGGTATAGTGCCGGGAAGCAATAAATCCCGTGAGGACCAGCACTTACTTTTGCACGGCACAGATTATTGGTTCGAATTGAACTTAAAGCATCTTTTGCCAGTTGGTAAGGGAGTAGATACTGATTTTGATTACACAATAGATATTCGCAATAGAGAACAGATAAATGAACCATTCTGTGAAATAGGGAAACTGTTTTTAGAAACTAAACTTATTTATCGAGATATGACACTGAAAAATAATTACGCAAATTTAAAGATTGTTACAGCCGCTGTTGATTTTTCTATATCGAACGATAATACAAACTACATATATTTCCCAACTTATGGAACTTACCAGAAAGTCTCGTATATAAAACAATTCAAAGCTTTTGGGTGCGATGTCCCCGCTGATATATGGAAAGCTGATTTTCGATACTTTTACCCAATTTTTGACGGTATCAATTCATATCCATCCGTTCTTGCCTTCAATTTTGTTACAATGGATACACCTTCCTGGGACACAAAATACAAAGGCAAATATAAAAGAGGAAAACTTTTCGTAGGTCCAACACTCGGTGGAACAAAGTATCTTCGTGGATACAAAGATTTGAGATATCACGATAGAGCTATGCTATATTATTCTATGGAATTAAGGAAAAATCTCGATTGGAACCCCTTCAATTACTACGAATGGACGCGAAAAATTGGCATCGATGTTTTGCAATTAGCACTTTTTGGTGATTTAGGTAGAGTGGCACCAAAATGGGATTTTGCAGAATTTCATCGGGATATGCAATATACATACGGAATTGGTCTTCGTGCCTTGATGCAAGGAATGGTATTAAGAATGGATATCGGGCAAAGCAAAGAAAATCTAATGATACAAATGTTTGTTGAAAATCCATTTTAATGATTTGACTATCTTCGAATTTCAATTTCATTTTAATAAGAATTAAGTAAAAATACGGATTTATTTTTTTCAATTCTTCTCTATACTCTAATATGGGAGAATAATATAACAAAAGAAATTTCGTTATTTTTTACTTAATTTTGTAACTGGATATGAAACCGAAAGACTATTATGCAATATTGGGTGTGGAGCGAACCGCTTCACGAGATGATATAAAAAAAGCGTTTTATGAACTTGTTAAACGCTATCATCCTGATTTGCATAACGGCGATGAATATTTTCTACAACGGTTTCAGGAAATAAACGAAGCCTACTACGTGCTTGGCGATTTAGACCGTCGTCTTGATTATAGCTTGCAGCTTTACCGCTACGAGGAAATAAAAGAAGAAGCACTCGAAAAACTCAAAGAACTGCAAAAACAAATGAAACGCGAGATAAAGAAATCGAAAAAAAAGTATTAGTTCAACAAATTTCGGAGTTTAGATGAAGTTAGAAACAGGCAATAGCGGAAGTATTATCTCATACAATGGCAAAACCCCTAAAATACATCCAACTGCTTTTATTTGCGAAGGCGTTCGTATCATCGGCGATGTGGAGATTGCCGAAAATGTCTCTGTTTGGTACAATACTGTCATTCGTGGAGATGTCCATTACATAAAAATCGGTGCACGCTCGAATATACAAGATATGTCGATGCTTCACGTAACAAACGATGTTTTCCCGCTCGTAATTGAAGAAGATGTGTCAGTTGCACATTCAGTTTCTTTGCACGGCTGCACTCTCAAAAAAGGCTGTCTGATAGGTATTGGCGCTATTGTTTTAGATGGCGCCACAGTGGGCGAAGGTGCTTTGGTTGCGGCTGGTGCTTTGGTGCGCGAAGGCTTCGAAGTGCCGCCTTACACTCTTTTCGCAGGGCTACCCGGAAAAGTCATTCGCGAACTCACACCAAAAGAAATTGAACGCGTAAAGAATACTCCTACAAATTATATGAAATACGTTGCGACTTACCGCGACCTGCTTGGGAAATAATATATTACTTTACAATTTGATTTCGGGCAATGACGTGGGGGCTTTTTCATAACTTCTCAATAACCTTCGGAAGGTACGGGAACCTTCCGAAGGTTAACAATTTCTCCTTTTTCACTGCATAAGTTTAGTAAAAACATTGTAGTGGATATTTTTTGATGTGTTGCTGCAAAAAAAGTAATCCATATTTATTCTTAATTTCTACATTTTGTGGAAATTTTTCGTTCCGCTTTTATCAACAAAAAACCTTCCGATGGTTGCAAATCATTCGGAAGGTTGTAAGATTTAATAATGTCCGGTTATTGGAAAGCCTTACAGTTGGTCGTTTTTCGAACTGTTAAGAGCAAGTTTTCGCATATCAGCAGTCGACAAGCGGCGTCCGCCGATGAAGCGAGTTTTATAAAACTGGCTTTCCAGAGAAGAAACCGTAACACCGAATCTTGAACTTGCGTGAGCGAATAAGTTATCCCCTAAATAGATGCCTACGTGAGAGGCAAATTTTCTTGAATATGTATGGAAAAACACCAAATCACCGAATTCAAGGTTTTTGCGGCTTACTTTTTGACCGACATTGATTTGTTCGCGAGCGGTTCTCGGCAGGGCGATATTAGCAACTTCGAGGAAAATTCTTTGTGTCCAGCCGGAGCAATCAATAGCATTTTCTGATGTTCCGCCAAAGCGATATGGAGTGCCGAGCCATTCCATAATTTTGTCCATTAAATCGGACTTCTTCAAGCCATAAGAAGTTTTGTCGAACTCGCCGGTAACAAATTGAATCCAAAGAGTTTTAAAATCATCAATATTGACTGTGATATCGTCTTCTTTTTCAAGTTCTGCAATATCTTCGCCATAGTCACCAATGATATTAGGGTCGTAAAGGTCTTCACCATCGTTTTTAAGAAGCCAGTCGTTGTTTTGCCCAACTTTGGGTTCCAAGCCTGCAAGTTCGCTAACTGATGCAGAATTTGACTTTATAATTTCGATTGCTTGTGCGCGAGTAGCTGAAGGATTGTATTTAGAAGTTTTTGCTCGACGAGGTGCTTTTTTCTTTTTTGCTGCTGATAAGTCTTCGAACGAAGCCACGAGCAATAATGGCAAAATTAATACTATTACGAATTTCTTTAACTTACTATATTCAAACATTCTTTCTCTCCAATTTTTAAACATTTTTTCGCTCCGATTTGAATTTCAAATCGGTTGCTAATTTTTCGTTAATTCTACGTTTCACTTAATAAAAGGAAACTTTAAAATAAAGTGTGAAAAAAATTACACATTTAACACTTTGCAATAAACAAAAATCTCGAAAAACCACCAAAAAATATTTTGATTTATGAGCAAATTTTAATCAAATTTTCATTTTTCTTGCCGTGTTTAGGTTATACTAAAACTCAAAAATTATTGATATTATTGGATTTTTGAATTTTTCTTGTTATTTTTGATGAAAATTTGAATTATCAGGAAAAAATTATGTTAATATCTGTTGTTCAGTTTGCACCTGAATTTTTTAATAAAGAGTTTAACATTGAATATGTAAAAAAATGTTTATCTAATGTTAAATCTGAGATAATAATTTTTCCTGAACTGAGTTTAAGCGGTTATTTTTTTCTTAATCGGGACGAAGCTTCGGCAAATGCGATAGATTTCGAATCAACTGAATTGGATTTCCTGCGTGAAGACGCCCAAGACAACAATAGAATAATAATTATCGGATTTGCTGAACGAAAAGGTAGCAAAATCTATAATTCCGCAGGTATGTTTTTCCCGGATAGAACGCTAAATTGCGTATATAGAAAGACGCATTTGTTTTATAAGGAAATTTATGCCTTCGACCGAGGCGACACGGGATTTTTCGTTGTTTCGTTTCCAGATAAAGATATTCGAATTGGCACAATGATTTGTTACGATTGGCGTTTTCCCGAGGCAGCAAGGTGTCTTGGACTTGATGGGGCTGATTTTATCGCCTGCCCGTCGAACCTTGTTACACCGTTGTGGAATAAAGTGATGCCCGCTCGTGCAATAGAGAACAAGGTATATCTTGCAGTGGCTAATCGAATTGGTATTGAAAAGCGTAATGATGAAACTTTGCTATTCAATGGTCGTTCGTCTATATATGATTATAATGGTGATGTTCTTGCTGAGGCACCGGTGGACGGTGTTGAAATTATCACTGCTGAAATCTATTCCGAACGAACCCGAGATAAATCATTTAATCTGATAAATGACATTAATAAGGACAGAATTCCAGAAATGTATAAGCAGATAATGAAAAAATCATAGGTAAGAATATGATAGATAGAGAGAAAATAACCTCGAAAAATCCCAAAATTAAGTTTTCCTATGCCAAGCAGATTGTAAGGGATAGTGCGAAAAATCCAGCTGATTTTTTGGATGATTTTGATTATATAATCGAACTCACACAAGAAAAGAATAACATAATTAAATGGACGGGAATTGATTTGCTGGGGAATCTGGCATCGGTCCTTACAGATGATAATGTTGCGAAGATATTGCCAATGCTGAAAGATTTTCTGTTGAGCGGGAAGCTCATTCTTTCGAACCACGCGCTTTCCGCACTTGGTCAAATATTGCTGCATAAACCGCACTTTGCTGATGACATTGTTCCAATGTTTCTTGCACTGAGAAATATAAAATTCGATACTGAGGACTGCCGTGATATATCGCGAGGGAAATTGCTTGAATTCTTGAAGGACAATTATAGATTTATCATTGGGAACAAAGAAGCAAAAGCGTTTGTCGAGGAATGCACCACAAGCACACGCGAAAATGTTGCTAAGCTTGCAAAGCAAGTATTGAAAAAGATTAAAGCAACTGCATAATTAGATAGTATTCACATAATGCAATTTGAAGCTTCGGAAGGTTGGAAATCTTCCAAAGGAAATAAAACAAATTCTTTGCAGTCGGTGCTGCCTTGTCTTGCAAGAATAAATCAGGACTTATCTATTAGTCCCAAATATATCATAATTGTTTGTTACAACGATAGAAAAATTATTTGGGTAGCGAGAATATTTTCCGTCAATATCGATTGCAACATTTACGCGAGTATTCTCAGGGAAATGTTCACTGACGTAGCTTTTCAGGACGGAATAACGTTGATTGAGCAATTTTGTGTAGTCGGGAGCTTTGACAGTTTCCGTTTGAGTTTGCTGTTGCTTTTTTGCTGTTTTTTTGGAAGATTTTGGATTGCTTTGAGTTTTATCGTCAGCAATAATTTTAGTTTCCACAGGTTTGTTCATATCTGAGGCACTAACATAGAAAGTAAGCTCGACAGCACGATTGTATTTGAGCACTTCTTTTATTTCGCTTGCAATATCTGAGAAATCGCTCATTAAATCGGCACTATTGGATTTAAACAAATAGGATTGCAAATAAATATCGTTTAGAAGCAACCGTTTGACGGTGAAATCCTGGTGAATTTCCTTATACTTTTCGCTTGGTTGAACTACTAAATCGCAGGTTTTACGAGCAACGTTCCAGCTATGAAGAATAACTTTGTAATTGTCCGAAGGAAGAACCTGTTCCCAATTTCCTGTGATGGAATTAGATTTCGTGCGAATTTTCTTGCCGTTGGAAGCACGAAATTCGAGCTCAGTTTCGACGGGTTCGCCCGTGTGCTCGCAGGTAACTCGTCCTTTTACTATAACGTTGCCACCAATGCTATAAATTTGCTTATCAGATTGAGAAAATAAAAGTGAAGAGGAAAACAAAAGCAAAAATACTACTAACTTTTTCATTTGCAAATTATATATAAAATACATTATAGTGTAAACGAAAGATAATATGGAATATTATAAAAAAAGACTGTCTTTTCGAGACAGCCTTCATTCAAAACAAAATGTATTATTTTCAAAAATTAGAATAAGCTAACGAATGAGAATCTTAAATCAACACCGATTTGAAGGGCATTCACACGCCAATCGAAATCACTATTTAAGTTTGTAACGCCAAAATTATAGAATACAGCGGGGACAATATACATACCGCCTTTCATAAGGACTTCGTATTGCACACCAAATTTTAATCCCAAGCGGAAAGCACTTGAATTTGGAATATCGCCATCCTGAATGACAATTGTTCTGTCGTTATTTGTGTATTTATAGCCTTTGGCGTCGGCGTTTGGGTCACGTCTGAATTGAGCATTTAGAGGGCGAATCAAATTCATAGTTTGTTCCTGAGTTTTGACAAGAGCGAAATCAAAAGTAGGACCAACTGTGAGCCCCAAGCCGTTTCCTTGAATAGGGTTAAATTTATACATTACTTCAAAAGTAACTAAATCATATTTAACTTCATTTTTATGAATGATAGAAGTATATTCAATAGTTTCAACAGTATCTCTGCCGCTAATGGAAATTACGCGTGTAGGCAGGTCTAAGTCGTTTTGTTCCATCGAAGCAGGCAAATTGTTATATAAAAGACGGGCAATGATAGAAGAATTGGACGTTTCTGCTTCGCCTAAAAGATACTCAAAGGAAAGCCCAGCGAAAAATCCATTATTGGAACCATCGACGAAAGTAGGGCAAAGCGGGTCCTGAGCAAATGTTTTTAATTCAACGGTATGCATTGACTTATTGTATCCCAGAACGGGACCGAGGTAGAAATTGGGCTTCTTCTCAACAGGCATAAGAGGGTCGGATAAATCCACTTGTGCATTCAACTTAAAAAAGGATAACGCGACTATCCCCAGACATAGTAAAATGAACCTTTTGTTCATAATTAACCTACTATTTAGTTTTTATAAAAATAATATTTTCCTTCATTTGTTTTGATAAAACTATCAAATTATAAACACCATTTGCTAATTGCGAGGTGTCGTATTTCAAAATATATTTTCCTTTATCAAAATTCCGACTTTCTTCTAAAATCATCGTTTTCCCTTGCAAATCAGTAATATTAAGCGTAACTTCATCATTATCAACTAAATATAATTCCACCACCAATTCGTTAATAATTGGATTTGGAGTTACACTTAAATATGGCAAATTAGTAATTAATTTTATTGGACGCAAGGGAAAATTACATACGTTGATAATTTTCAACGGGATAAAGTCGAGCAAGGGGTCGAAGCAATTATCAGCATTGAGATTTAAACGAATACTTGTTGAATCATCGGTATGAAGTAAACCTAAAAATTCAAGTGTAAAATAAAAATCAAGCGGTTCGACAATTAAAAGCGAATCGACGCCTAAAATCAAGTTAATTCTGTCTTTGGACTGTTCGATTTGTGCAATTAAATGCAAATCTGTATTAGCACCTTTCAGAACAAAGTCGGTATTATTTTTTAGCAAACTGAGCATAAACCGACTAACTGAAAGAGAGATTGTTGGTGCAATTTTAGCATCTATCCCGTTTGGGAAACGTCCGTGAATGTGCAATTTTACAGTATCGCCTGGCACCACATGCAAGTTGTTTGCTTCGACAAGCTCGATTTGATAGGTGATAGGAGATATTTCAACTTCGAGTATTTGGCTAAGAGTATCGTTGAATAGCATTTCAAATTCGACTTTACCGCTCTGATTTCTTTCTGCATAAGAGATAATAGGTATAGAAAGGGCACTATCGGGACGGATTGAAAATGGCAACAATGTTGAAATATCGGTTGCAAAATCAATCAGCAAATCTTGATTAGTTTTATTAATTGAAATAGACTGGACATTTATATTTACATTTCCAAGATTTTGAATAACTAAATCGCCTGAATAGTATTTGCAAGCTTCTAAATTTTGCAGCTCAACTTTCATTGAATAATTTAGAGTGTCGTTTGGGAGGGCATAACCTGAAATCGTAATTGTATCGCGTTTCACACCATAATTAGGAAGGGCATCGCTAACAATTTCTAAAAAGAGGATATGCTCGCCTGCTCGTCTTGGTTTGAATTTAGTCGGGAAATATACTTTTTCGTTTGGTTGAATTTTATGGTTATGACGTGGCAAATCTTCAATCTCGAATGCATTTATATCGCCACCAATGATATTAACATCGAAAACAGCGAGTTCTTCGTTGCCCTTAGTTTCGAACACCAGTAGTGTGCTATCCAAATCGTGAGCGACAAAAGTAGTATCAAAACGATTATTGTAGGTGGTGATTTCGGGCAAAGTGCCAACGCCTTTGATTTCAATATTTATCGGTGAGTGGAGTTCCCAATCGCATTGAAATATTGCAGAAGTGGAATAATTAATAGTTTCAGTTGGTTCAAAAGAAAAATCAAGGTGTTTTTCTTCGTTTATTCCAAGAAGAAGACCATCAAGATTTTGGAGTGTAGCAAAATTACCGTCGTCTAAATTGCCGTCAAGGCTTAGTAGAGTAAGAGAAGTAGCGTCGTTACCAGAATTTTTCAGCAAAGCGGCAGCAGTATTCTTCGTTCCAACTCTTTTTCTGCCAAAATCAACTATAATATTATTAATATCGGGGGCAATACCTTCACCCTTGATTTGAGCAGTTGCGCTAAGCCCAAAACTATTTGTAGCGGTAATATCAAAATCATAGTAATATCTACCTGATGGAGAAAATACGACCCAATACTGACGTTCTTCACGAGGTAGAAGAGAAATTGGGAATTCTATGTTTTGAAGTTGAAAATCAGCAAAAGGAGCAAATCCATTTATATTTTCAATAAGAATATTAGTGTTGCCGGTATTTGTGATTTTGATAAAGCCCAGTGCTTCATTTCCTAAGCGAACTTTGCCAAAATCGTAGCCAATGAGTTCGAATTGAGGGGCAAACACACGCCCATCAATATTAACAATTTTTGTATAATCGCAATCGAAATTTAGTCTCAATTCAGCGGAAAGAGAAGTTGAATCGCCATTTGGAGTAAAGCAAACTTGCACACTGATTTTTTCTTTTGGGGAAAGCTTATAAGGAAGAGGCTGGCTGGTGTTCCAGGAAATTCTTCCATCGCCAACAACATCAATTGAACGAAGTTCGATTATTTTATTGCTATTGTTTGTAATATCGAAGTTTCGGCAATCTTTTCCTTTCAGTGCAGTATTAGGGAAGCTAAGCGATTCGATATTGTCAATTTTTGTGCCGATATAATTAAAGGTGTATCTTGTGCGATTGCTTGCTTTATCGTAAAAATCGATAGTGAACCTACCATCGCGAAATACATCGATTGGCGAAGCAACAAAAGTAGCAAAAAATGCAGTATCAGAAATTTCAGAAATATTCCAGGAGTAATTATTTGTAAGTTCGGGTACAACGTAGGCATAATCAAGACCTAAATCAGCTGCATTGTGCAGGTCGGTAACAGAACCATAAATAATACCGCAATTTTCGGAAATATTAATTGTAGGAGGAATAGTGTCGGGATTGGTTGGGTCGATAAGTGAATTTCCGAGCGACATAGCATAAGAATCGTGGAAGCCGTAGGCGTATAAAATCCCCGAAAATTTTCCCGTAGTGGAAGATAATTTATGGCGTCCTTCTCGTAGTCTTATCGAAGTCCAGGAATAATTAGTATTTGGAATATTTTCGATTGAAACATCCCACATATCGGTAATTTTTTGTCCGTCGAGCGACAAAGTTGCAAGAGCAGAATTTTCGAAAACAAGTGCAACCCGATGTTCTTTGAACTGGTCTTCCACACGGAAATTGCGTGGAGTAAGGAAAAGGATCTCATTGACAAATTGTTCAACAGGTGGAAGGACCACCATCGAGGGGTCGTATTCTTTCGAATCGCCAAATTCACCTGTATGTTGCATATACTGAACTATCTGAATTGGCTTGTTTGAGTTCCAGATGATTGGTGTACTTAAATTTCTGATTTCGTAAAATCCACCAGCGCTATTAATCGGAAGGTAGCTTATGCTTCCGTCGAACTTTTTCATTTCGACGATAGTTTCCGGTTCAAGGGCAACAATGCGGAACAAATCACCTTTTGAATTGACGTCGAAAGGAGCAGAAATATAGTTTTTCCCCCAGGCGTAAGTCGGAGGAAGCATTTCGACAAGGTGATCTTTTGAATCGAACGGATATGGAGCATTTTGCGGGATTGCTGTTCTGACGTGTCCGGCAAGCAAACCAAAAGGTTTATTGCCTGTTATGATTGTTCCGGTAAGGTCGCCGAAGCCTTTTGGAAAAGGATAGGACTGAACTAAATAGACATCGCCCTGGTTAAGAGTTACCTGGTAATTTTGATTGGCTAATTTCCCACCACGAGTGTTTGCTTTTGGAGCAAAGCTGACGACAGTTCCATCGTATGCGGCAATAATTAGAAATTGACTGGAACGAGGAACAAACTTAGTGAGGGAATCTAAATTTTCGCGTTCGGGAGCAACATATTGATCGTTTGGATAGCTCGCAACTATATATTTTTTGCCCCAGCGCGATACAGGAATAGCAGAGTAGCTATCGCTTGTTGTGAGCTTACTCGAAAAGCAATAAACAGTGATGGGTATATCCGATTTTATCTGAATTGCTAACTTTTCAGGCACTTCCGAGTTTCTTGCTTCGAGAGTAGCAGGCACTTCAATTTCTTTTATTTCATTGGCTTTCAAAGAACCCGTGAATGTTTCGCCAGGCATAATCACCTGATAGTTTGCTGGATAAAGTGATGTAAGAAAAATTCGCAGAACGAGCGGGTCTTTGTTCAGATGGATTTCATTTTGCATGAAAGACACATAAAAATTTCTTCCTGAATAGGAAGAATATGTATTCGAATGTGCATTTTGCCCCAAAAATAGCAGCAAAACAGCAATTTTAAGAAAAAATGTGTATTTCATCGCAAAAGCAAAAATTAATTATCTTTAATTTAACTTTTTTTCATTTAATTTCAAAATTAACATTAATAAACAATGACGGATTTTTAACATAATTAACAAATAATTATTTTTTTTGTAACACATTTATTATTCTAAAAGTTATTTTGTAGTTGATGTATGTGTTATATTTAACATTTTTGTAAATTTGTAGTTTAAAAATATTTTGATAGCGTTATGAAAAAAATATTATCGGTAGTAGGCGCGCGACCCAATTTTATGAAAATAGCACCCATAGCCCGCGAAATTGCGAAATACTCTGATAAAATCGAACACATTCTTGTGCACACCGGACAGCATTACGATTACGAGATGTCCGAAGCATTTTTCCAGGACTTGGAGATGCCCAAGCCTGATTATTTTCTTGGAGTTGGTTCGGGAACGCACTCCGAACAAACCGCAAAAGTAATGATTGAGTTCGAAAAAGTATGCAATCAGGTGCAACCCGATTTAGTTTTGGTGGCAGGTGATGTCAATTCAACAATGGCGGCTGCAATTACGGCGAAGAAGCTGAATATATCGCTGGGGCATATTGAAGCAGGGTTGCGTTCGGGCGACCGCACAATGCCCGAGGAGATTAACCGAATTGTAACAGATGCAATTTCTGATTTGCTTTTTGTTACTGAAAAATCAGGTTACGAAAATTTGCTGAACGAAGGTGTGCCGAGCGAAAAAATACACTTCGTAGGCAACACAATGATAGATTCGTTGGTTTTTGCAAAAGAGCGGTTGCATAAATCGGCAATTCTGGAAAAATTAAATCTTGCCAAAGGCGATTACGTTCTTGTTACTTTACACAGACCTACAAATGTAGATGAACCCGAAATGTTGAAAATGTTTTTCGAAATATTTGAATATATAACAAGCAAAAAGAAAATAGTTTTCCCTGTTCATCCAAGAACAAGGAATAAGATAGAAGAATTTGGATTATCGAACGCGGTTCGCCGGAACGAAAGACTGCAATTGATTGAGCCGCTTGGCTACCTGGATTTTCTGAAACTTATGGAAAGCGCTTCGCTTGTGATTACAGATTCGGGTGGAATTCAAGAAGAAACAACTTTTTTAGGAATACCTTGCATTACCACAAGAACAACGACTGAACGTCCGATTACTGTCGAGATTGGGACAAATGTGCTTGTCCCACCCGAAAAGGAAAATATTTTGAAAGCAATTTACGAAACATTCGACCAGAGAAAGAAGAATTACGAAGTGCCAAAACTCTGGGACGGGAAAACAGCATCAAGAATAGTAGAGATTATTTACAATTATTTGAGATAAATAATGAAAAGAATTGCAATAGCAGTGTTTATCTTGTTTGTTGCAGGAATAAATCTATACTCACAACTTAAAGGCTTGCCATCATCTTCGTCGCTGGACAAGGAAGATATTTTCAAGTTGCAAACTTCAACAGACAAGGCATTGACATCTGCAATTGAACAAGATAAGATGCCTGTGGGCAATATTGTTGAACCGAAATATTACTATTTAGGACCTGGCGATATAATTTCATTGCAGGCAAATCCGATTATTCCCTATGAAGTTCCGCTTATGGTGTCGCCTGATTTGACCATTGTATTGCCACGCGGCGGGGAAATATCAGTTCGAAATATGACGCTTGCACAGTTGAAGGATACTCTTTCTCACATATTTAAGCAAAGGAACGAAAGGGTTGAACTCAATCTTTCGTTGAGAAAAGCAAGAACGGTAATAGTAACGATAAGCGGGAATGTGCTTTTTCCAGGGACTTATGCGTTACCTTCCTCATACAGAGTGTCGACAGCCATAAAATTTGCTAATCAAATTTCTACCGAGAAATCACTTGCAGAAGAAGAAAAGCTCTCAATTCAAAAATTGCAATCAAGGTCGCGGGAACGCACAAAGAACTACTCAGAGGCAGGAATAGCAGCCGAAAATCTATATTCAATGCGAAATATTACATTATTGCGAAAGTTTTATACTTCACAGAACGTAGATATTGAACGCGCAATAGCAACAGGAGACCTTTCCTACGACCCATTCATAGCAGAAGGCGATGAAATTTTCGTACCGTTCGAGCCATATCAGTATCCGAAAGTGTCTTTGAGCGGTGCGGTACATAGACCTGTTGTTCTACCATATAAAAATGGCGACAAGCTTTCCTATGTGCTGAAATTTTGCTATGGACTGAAAGAAAACGCTGATTTGAATAATATTACACTTTATCAGAAGGGAAATAGCCCAAGAAAAATAAAGGTCGATAGAAATTTGAATTTGCTGGAAGCCGACATTGAGCTCGAACCGGGAGCAAGTATTGTTGTCGGAATGTTGCAACAGAAAAAATTCGAGAACACGGCAACAGTATCAGTTCGCGGGGAAGTGCAAAATCCAGGAATTTATCCAATCACTTTCGGAGAAACGCGGCTAAAAGATGTGATTTCGCAAGCAGGTGGATTTACAAGCAAGGCATATTTACCGCTTGCTTATATTACTCGTCGTCAGGAAATGATTGATGCCTATGTTGATTACAGGGCAGATTACTTTTCCTTATTCCAATATAGTGATTTAACAATGGAGGACACAACCCGCTTCTACATTGATATGATGCTGAAAAAGCAGATTGTATCCTGCGATTTTGTTAAAGCATTTAAGGAGAATTCAGAAATAGATAACGTTTTGCTCTACGATGGAGATGTAATAACGGTGCCTGACAATCCAGGATATGTTTACGTTTATGGTCAGGTTAATCATCCGGGATATGTGGAGTTTCACGAAGGCAAAACGATGCAATGGTATATAGAGAAAGCGGGAGGTTACGCACAAGGAGCAGCAAAAAAGCGTGCCCGAATAATTAGAGGCAAGTCTCGTGTATGGACAGAAGGCGACGAGAACACGTATGTATTTGCAGGAGATGAAATTTATGTTCCGCGTCCGCCAGATGTTCCACTTGCAATTGAATGGCAGAAATACGGCACAATTGCTTCACTTGTAAGCGTTACCGTTGCTGTAATCGGTACATTATTTAATATTTACTGGGTTTCGAAGAGCAAATAATGATAAAAAGAGTATTCATTAAGGCAATCTTGCTTTTGATTGCAAGCACGGCTTATGCACAAGTTGAAAATGTTCAGGTTGCCCACCCGGTTTATATTTTTCTGCAAAGAGCCGAAGCAATTGGTTTGCTTGAACATCGTTCGCTATCGTCGTTGCCACTGCAAAAAATGGAAATTCAGGAGTGCCTTCGACAAATTAACAATAAGCGGGAGCATCTGACAAACTCTGATTTGAAATTACTCGAAAAGTATTTGCTTGAATTCGAAATCGAGAAAAGAGAAAACGCAGTGCTTTTCCGAAGCCCAAGCGATAGTGCTTTTGTGCTGTCGGACGATTTGTTTTCGAGCAAAGAGAAGTATTTTTACTACTATTCTTATGATTCTACAAAAGTAGCGGTTTCGCCGTTGGGAATGCTGGACAATATGTTCTCACTTCAAGACAATGAAAAAAGCATAATTGGAACTTTGGGCGTAAGATTTAGTGGAAGCATAGATAATCGTCTGGGATTTTACCTGCAAGCAACGAATGGGCGCCTGTTTTCAGGTTCGCGAGAGCTTGCATCGCAGGACAAATATTATGCGAAAAGCATAAAATTCACAAAATTGAACGATGATATAGATTTTTCTGAATCGCACGTAAATTATAGAAACCGCTGGTTCTTTGCTTCTCTTGCCCGAGAGACAAAGCTTGAAGGCGCGGGACTTCAACAGCGGATTTTCATCGCAGATATTGCCCCGGCGTTCGATGCACTGACACTTGCGGCAAAATTTAGCAATTTTGAGTACACATTTATTCACGGTTCGCTAATTGGGGAACCGACACAAAGTTCGATTGGAGCATTTGCCGAGATACCGCCGAAGTATATGGCATACCACAAAATAGCGGTTCGCCCGAGCTGGGGTGAAATTGCATTTGTCGAGCAAGTTATTTACTCGAACAGGAATACAGATTTAGCATATTTGAACCCGATAGGATTTCTGAAATCAATCGAACACGCTTTGCACGATAGAGATAATTCGCTGATGGGGTTGTTCTTCACTGTCCGTCCTGCAAGCAGATTGCAAATCAAAGGCAGTTATTTGCTCGATGATATAATTTTCGAAAAGGTAGGCACGGGATATTGGAGCAACAAGATGGCTTACAATTTTTCTGTGGAATATGCTTCGGCAAAAAATCTTGATATTGGATTTGAATACGCACGAGTAGAGCCATATACTTTTTCGCACTTTAACCGTCAGAACACGGTTTCGCACGACGGAAAACTTATTGGTTCGATACTTTTGCCAAATTCGGATAGATTTCTGCTTACGTTAAAATATTGGTGGGGCGAACGTTATCCGGTGGAACTTGGAATAAGTTATTTGCGGTATGGGGCGAATATTTATGATGGGGACAGTTTGATTTACAATGCTGGTGGCGACCCTTTCCAAACGCGCAGGTGGTTCGACCCGATGGAGGTAGGCTTTTTGACTGGCAAAGTAGAACGGAATTTTTCTGCTTCAATTTCGATGGGATATGAGATTTTTCGTAATTTCTATGTATTGGGATATTTCAGGCATTCAAATATAAATGGGAATGTGCGTCCGTACGCACGTTTGATATTAAAATTTGGTGATTTTTAATTAATAAAGGTTAGTTATGAAAAAAATTGTTGAATGTGTGCCCAATTTTTCAGAAGGCAGAAATGAAGATGTAATCAATGCGATAGCAGACGCCATCAGACAAACGCCAGGTTGCACTTTGCTCGATGTGGACCCGGGCAAATCAACTAACAGAACAGTATATACATTTGTAGGTTCGCCCGAACATATTGTAGATGGTGCGATTAATGCAGCAAAAGTTGCAAGGAAATTGATTGATATGCGCCATCACAAAGGCGAGCATCCAAGAATGGGAGCGCTGGACGTCTGCCCGTTTATTCCGGTGGCAAATGTTACAATGGAAGAATGCGTCGAGCTTGCAAAGGAATTCGGTAGGCGTGCCGCAGAAGAAATAGGAATTCCCGTATATTTATATGAGTATGCACAGGAAAAAGAATATCGCAAACGCCTTCCCGATATTCGTCAGGGTGAATATGAAGGATTGCGCGAAAAAATACACAAACCCGAATGGAAGCCGGATTTTGGTCCTGCTGAATTCATTCCCGAATGGGGTGCAACTGTTGCAGGAGCGAGATTTTTCTTAATCGCTTATAATATCAATATTCTTGGAACAAACAACCAGGCACATCGCATAGCATTGGACTTGCGTGAGGCGGGACGTGGCGATGGTCAGCCGGGATTGCTCAAAGAAGTGAAAGCGATTGGCTGGTGGGTCAATGAATACAATATGGCTCAAATTTCAATGAATTTGACAAATTTCAAAGTAACACCGCCACACATTGCATTCGAGGAAGCAAAACGCATCGCAAAGGAAATCAACGTCGGTGTTGCAGGTTCTGAAATAGTGGGATTAATTCCGCTTGAAGCGATGCTCGTGGCAGCAGATTACTATATTGAAAAGGAAAATTTATTCATACTGGACGAAGACCAAAAAATAAAGCTTGTGATAGATAGGCTTGGACTAAATTCAGTTTCGCAGTTCGACCCGAAGAAAAGAATTATCGAATATATAATAAAAGAAGAACCAGTCGAACCACTTGCAGGAATGACGGTACGCGGTTTTATCGAGGAAGTAGCGGCGCGTTCGTCTGCACCAGGTGGCGGGAGTGCGTCCGCTGCGATTGCGGCAATTGGTTCCGGACTTGGGGCAATGGTTGCGAAGCTTACTTATGGAGTTCGCAAGTTTGAGCATCTGGAAAAGGATTTGCGTCGAATAATACCACCGTTGCATAATGCAGTGCAGGCGCTAATCCCAATGATAGATGCCGATACAAATGCTTTCAATGATTATATGGAAGCGTTGAGATTGCCAAAGGATACTGAGGAAGAGAAACAAATCCGCGAACAAAAGATGCAAGATGGCTTGAAGAAGGCGATTGAAGTGCCACTTGGGACTATGCGACTTGGCGATGCTGCCTGGGATGCAATGGTTGAAGTCGCAAAAATTGGCAATATTGCGTCAAAATCAGATGTTGAGGTAGGTGCTCGCGCCCTTGAAGTTGGCATTTGGGGGGCATATCGAAATGTGTTGATTAATTTGCCTGGAATAAAGGACGAAGAATTCAAAAAGAGTATTCTTGCAGAAGCGGAAGCAATGGTAGAGCGAGCAAAAACAAAATGCGATGAGATACTAAAAATATTAGAAGAAAGAGACAAGAAATAGTGTCAGGAAAAAGTGTTTGTTCTGAGAGTGCTCGGTTTGATAACCTTCGGAAGGTTTCCGGACCTTCCGAAGGTTCAAAATAGGCATAATTGTGTTAGATTGGTGTTATAATTATAATTTCCCAAGAATTTCTTCCCAATTCATTCCTTCGGGTGAATATCCGGTTATCCAATTTACAATATAACTGTCAGCATTGAGAAGTAATATTTGAGGGACAGAATCGTCAGAACCAAAGGCAGATTTTATCTGAGCAGCATTATTTATCACTTTAACGCCAAAAGAATCATAAATCCACCATTTTTTTAATTTATCAGTATTTTCTGGCGAAATAAAAAATAATTTAATTTTTTTATTATCAAGCAATGATTTCACTTTTTTTAAATCTTTAAAAGCTCGTTCACAAGGACCACAAGTAGTATTATAGAAAAACACTATTTTTGGAACTTTGTTATTAGCAATATCTTCTTTTGTCCCATCAACATATTCAATTGAAGGGAAATTATCCCCAATCTTGGTTAAAGGGAAACCATATTTTTTGCTAATATCTGCAACAAATTTATCGACATCGCTATATCCCATTTTTGGAGTTAATTTTTTTAATTGAGCATATCCAAGCGAACGAACTGGTAGCAATGAATGCGAATAATAAAAATATTTTGAAGCTGAATCTAATATGGACAAACTATCATATACCAATCCTATATCATAGTAGAACAAAGCTTTTGATGATAAATTGTAATTAATTTTCTCTGCTATCTCTTTCATATACCCAAGATATTTATCGTAATCCTTCGTTACAAAAGCTAACTTTTTATAAGCAGATGGTAGCATTCCTATTCTGGAATAAAGACTATGAGAATAATCTTTAATTTTATAATAATTATCATTATCAACAAAATAGTTAATATAATCGGTATATAGTTTGTTTGCTAAAATTTTAGCGGCTTCTAATGAATCAGGTAAAAAATTAAATGTTAGAATGTTAAATTTAGGAATCAATAAATCATAATCTGTCTGACTTTCTAATTTTTTGTTGATCAGCCATAGAATTATTGAAGGTGGCAAAATTTTGACATTTTTCGGACCAGGTTCTATCATACCTTGAGAAAACATAGAATTTGGGCAGTATTTTACAATATTCTCTATTATCTTTTTTATATTAACCGTGTCTTTTTCATAATTATTAATGAATAATTGCCGTACAGCGCCGGCAACATACTGATTATTCAATATGTTAGAACATTTCAGGTTTTGTGCCATATTTTCAAGTATTTTACTGTGTTCTGAGTAATCCATAAGCATTGTATTGCCAACCAATTTTAGCAATTGAATATCGGGCGAATCTTTTTCTTTTTTTAATTCTTCAAGATGTTTTCTAACTGAATCTGCTACAAATATCTTTTTCTCCATTTCATATAGCCATCGCACTAAATAAATAGCATAGTTATCAGGATAAAAGCTTCTTTCATTGTAGAAATATTTTAAATAATTTTGAGTGTCTGCAATATACAGCAATGTTGAATTTGCTCCAAATTCAGGTGTGTTTTCATCTTTATAAATTGGTAAAGTGATTGAATAAGGACAGTATAAATCAGCTAAAGGTGTTGTAAGAGCAAAATTCACAGATGAGGCAAATTCAGGTATCCTAACAAAACCGCGATAAAAAACGCTGTCAATTTTTTCAAGTTTTATTATCTCATTTCTCGAAAAACCATCTTTTTCAAATATAAAAGATATTGCAGAATAAAAAACCTTAGAATTTAGTCCGCTTGTTTTCCAGAAAAATTCATATTCATTGCCTTGAATTAATTTTTTACCATTTTTTATGAATAGCAAATCAGCATAATTATAATTATTATTGCTGGTTACGTTTTGTTGCGAGCAACCAAGTACCATTAGTGCTAAGAATATAAATAATATCTTTCTCATAGTTCACCTTTTATTGTTAATAAAACAGGGTAGGTGTATAACCTACCCCAATTTGATTATTCTCTTTCATATTGACCTGTTTCTGGATTATAAGAAGTCGGGAACTCATCATAAGTCCCAAAAATAGATTCCCAATCTTTGGGTGGTGAGGGAATATTTGCTATGCCATACCACCAGGTAACCCAGTCCCAGCAGTGGCATTCGTGCAGTACGCTTGGCTGACACTGTCCTTGCCCCCATATTGGCATACCTTCTTCATCATAGTGTACCGCTATCGATACCCACTTACCATGGCACTTTATATATTCAGGATAAATATCAATTCGCCAACTTGCACCTTCCGGTACAATTGACGGTGCATTAATACCAGAAAATAGAATTGACGTAGATAAAAGAAGAACGCTGAATATAACAAATATTTTTTTCATTTTTTCACCTTATTTAATGTTGAAAATAATTGAATATTAGAAAAATATATTAGATAAAAGAGTAATTTATGATGCTCTATTGTTTTGGTGGGGGTCGCAAGTATTTGCAAGAGCAAATAAGCCATAATATTACAAGTGAAAGTCCCCCCTCCCCCCGCAATACAATAAGCCATTAATTATCAAGCAGTTATACGCTTCTGAAATAGAGAAATTATATATATCGCAATGCTTCCGCATTTTGAAGATTGTTAAATGAAAAAAAATGAATAAAGAGAACTAAAATCAATACAACAGAAGTATATTAAAAATCAAAAAGAAATGCAAGGAAAAAAATTGTATTGAATAATAGAATTAAAAAAAAGTTAATCTAAAATTAAAGAATATTAATGAAATTTACATTAAATTTATATTAAGTAAGACTAAACCAACTATAAATACAAACAAAATAATCACTTGCGTCAAGAAAAGAAAATTTATACAAAAAAAATTAATCTTTAATTATTGCTTTAAACAAGTAGGATAGTTTTGCCTTTGTCAAAAATGTTTTATTAACAATAAGGTTTAAACAAATGAAAAAATTAATTCTACTATCACTCTCACTTTTCTTTTATCTAAATTTGCAAGCGCAGCCAGGCTGGACAGTTGGAGATTTTCATCAACACACAACATTTACTGATGGTTCGTACAGTATTTTTTCCATATGATGACCAAAAATGCGGAGTTTGGTTTGGACTGGTGGGCAAACAGCGAACATGGCGGAGCATTTAAAATGAACGGTTTGTATTCTGGAATTGATTTATTTGGTGGTTTTGATTCAACAGGGAAAGTGCTTCCCGTAATAACATATTGGGATTCACATTCACCAACAAAATTAATTGGCGATGGGACTTCTGGAAAGAACCCCAAGATGTGGAGATGGCAATCGATAAGAGACTTCTCGTACGCAGCAGTTCAGTTAACAAGGAAAATTTATCCAAACAAAATTGTACTACAAGGAGTCGAATGGAATGTACCTGGACATGAGCATTGCAGTATAGTAATTTTAGGCGATCAATACAAACAAAATGATAATGCAAATGTTGTGGCACAATTTGAATTCTTGTTTGACGCTTCAGACAAGGATACTAATGGTGGATTATCACAAGGCTGGCAAGGGAAAAACCACGTCAATAATCATCAGAAAGCAGTAGAAGCAATTGCCTGGTTGCAACAAAATCATAGAAATACAAGCTGGGCAATAATTGCACACCCAGAGAGAAAATTGCCCGGCAAAGGTGGTTATACAATTGCTGATTTTAGAGATTTCAATAACGCAGGACCAGATGTTGCATTTGGATTTGAGAGCATACCTGGTCACCAAAAAGAAAAATATCGTGGTAGTTACTCGAATTCAAGTGCAGGAAGCGGAACATATGGAGGCGCTGGTATATATAGCGCAAAAGTTGGCGGGCTCTGGGATGCAATGCTTTCGGAAGGTAGAAAATTCTGGTTGTTCTCAAATTCAGATTGCCATAATACAACTGATGATGGCGGAGATTTTTATCCTGGCGAATACCAAAAAACTTATGTTTACGTTTCTGACAAGAAAAATCCACAGGCAATTATTGATGGCGCCCGTTCTGGCAACGTTTGGGTAGTTTCAGGTGATTTAATTGATAGTTTGCATTTCTTTATTGAAGATGCAACTATGGGCGAAACGTTGGTTACAGACAAAAAGTCAGTTAAAATAACCATAAGATTTCACGTTCCATCAAAGCCAAATTATAATGTTTGGTCCTCATACAACAGACCGGAAGTCAATAACGTTGTATTAATTGAGGGAAAAGTAGGTAACAAAATTGAACCAGGTAGCCCACTTTACAATGTAGATACAGTTGCGACAACTAAAATTATTGCAAGATTTGACGCAGTTGGTGGGATTAAAGACAGTAAAGGTTTAACAAGTCAGAAATGGTCAGATATTGGAAATGGATGGAGAGAAATGACTATCAATGTACCAGTTGAAAATCATATGTATTTTAGACTTCGTGGTTCTAATCTCGGGCTAAATGTTCCAAATCAAACTGATGGTGAAGGCAATCCTTTGAGCGATACATTAGAGGGTTATGGAAAGAACAATGCTGCAAAAGCATTTGAAGATTTATGGTTCTATTCTAATCCGATTTTTGTCAAATCAACTGCTGTCACTTCTATTGAAAAAAGCAGTGAGCAGGAAATAAAGATTTATCCAAATCCAGCAAATAAGTATTTTGTAGTAGAGTGCGAAGAACCTTCCACAATTCAAATTTTCGACAATAATGGCAAAATTGTTTACTTTGAAAATATGTCTAGCAACAACCACAGGATAAACACTGAAAATATGCCAAGAGGTGTATATTACGTAAAAATAATAAGAAATAATTCGAGTGTTGCCACTAAACAAATCGTAATTGAATAGCTTTAATTAACAGTAATTATTTTAGGCTCTTTCTATTAACCTTCGGAAGGTTTCGGACCTTCCGAAGTTTTTTATCAATATTTACACAAAGTAGAATAAATTCTGACACAGTTGTTTAAGCAAGATTTTAACTATTATGGTTTAAATAATGTGATTATATCAAACATATCCATTAACAAATTGCCCATTTATTCGTATATTTATAAAATGTTAAAGTGTATGAGAGCAAAATGAATAAGACAAAAATATTGAGAAATTTTGTATTGGCAACACTTTCAGTCGCTATAATATTTACATTAATTACAATTCTGGATAATCAGGTAAAGAATCTACTTGTTGCACAGCAACAAACTAAAACGTTCCGATATGTTCCAAATGAAGCATTCGGATACAACGAGAGATTGAATTATAAAGTGGGATATAAATTTATTACAGCAGGAACGGGGTATTTTCATATTCAGCCCAATCCTGTTTATCGAAATGGGCGTGAATGCTGTGATGTTCGTTTCGAGGTGCGTTCGCTGCCAAGCCTTGAGATGCTATACAGGGTGCGAGACCGTTATCGCACAGTGCTTGATGTGGCGGGGATTTTCCCTTGGGAATTCGAGCAGAGCATTCGCGAAGGTAACTACAAAAGAGATGCACGGGCAGTGTTCGACCAGGTGAACAACATTGCTACAGTTAAGGACAAGCAATACAAGGTGCCAGAATATGTTCACGACATAGTTTCAGCGTTTTATTATACTCGCACACTTGATTTGCGGTCTATGAATGATGGACACGTTTTCTACTTAAAGCAATTTTTCAAAGATACGACCTATACTCTGGGTGTGAAAATTCATCGTCGCGAAACAATTGATGTTGAGGCGGGCAAATTTCGCTGTATTGTGATAGAACCGCTTGTTGTGAAAGGTGGGCTATTCAAAAGTGATGGAAGCATATTTATCTGGTTGAGCGACGACGAACGCAAAATACCTGTAAAAGTAGCAACACGCATTTTAATTGGATTTGTTAGTGCAGATTTAGTATCGTATAGCGGCACACGCGGTCCCGTATCAGCAAAACTCAATTAAGGTGAAACGATGAGATTAAAAATAATAGTTTTTTTGCTTGCAGTAGCAATCGTTTTTGCTCAAAACGACAAATCGCAGCTTTATAATTCATTATTGAGCAAATACGGGGACATTAATTCAATTTCTCTGAAATTTAAATCGCTGAATAATCACTCGCTGGAAGGGAAACTTGATGCACAAAAAGGGAACAAGTATGTGTTACGTCTTGGCGATAGAGTAATCACCTGCAACGGGAAAACGCTCTGGAATTACTCAGAAACGGACAATAATGTTATCGTAAGCAATTTCGATAGCAATATTCACACAAATTCGCTCGAAAATTTTTTCTTTTCGTTGATATCGCAGCTCAACCCTGTTGAGCTGAAAGTAGAGAGCTCCTCGCGTGGGACTTCGTTTAGAATTTTGACGCTCGAACCCAAAACAAGTGAGCAGTTTTCTCAAATTAAATTGTGGATTGATAGCAAAGGCGAAATAGCATCAATTGCAATAATTAAAGACAAAATTGAGGAAAAATGGGCAATCTGGGACGTCAGGATAAATCCAAAATTTGAAAAGGAACACTTTAATTTCAAAGCACCCAAAAACGTAGAAACAATTGATATAAGATGAAAATATTAGCATTCGAATCAAGTTGTGATGAAACGTCAGTTTCTATTGTCGAGAATGGGCAAATAAGAAGCAATATCATTTCCTCGCAGTATTTTCACAAGAAATACGGTGGAGTTGTGCCGGAGCTTGCCT
Source organism: Bacteroidota bacterium (assembly GCA_022707965.1). Lineage (GTDB taxonomy): Bacteria > Bacteroidota > Ignavibacteria > Kapaibacteriales > UBA2268 > JAKIZO01. The sequence goes on along the minus strand of JAKIZO010000007.1, from coordinate 2,486 downwards.
CGCGGGCACACCTTGAAGCAATTTGCGAACTTACCGAAATTGCTTTCGAGCAAGCGATGCTCTCCCCACAAGATATTGACGCAATTGCTGTAACAACAGAGCCGGGATTGATTGGTTCGCTAATTGTTGGTTCGAACTTCGCAAAGGGACTATCGGTAAAGTACGATTTGCCAATAGTGCCAATAAATCACATCGAAGGGCATATATATTCAGGATTGATTAGCAATAGCGGGTGCGACTTCCCATTTGTGAATTTGCTTGTGAGCGGCGGTCATACTGCTTTGTTTTTAGTGCATTCATTTAATGATTATGAGGTAATTGGGCTAACTCGGGACGATGCAGCAGGCGAAGCCTTCGATAAAATTGCGAAATTGCTGGGTCTTTCCTATCCCGGCGGACCGGAAATTGATAAATTAGCACAAGCAGGCAATAGCAAAGCGTTCGATTTCCCGCGTTCAATGATGAATTCGGGTGATTATGATTTTAGTTTTTCAGGACTTAAAACATCTGTCAAAAATTTCGTTTATAAGAATTATCCAAATGGCGTTCCAAAAGAGGCTTTGTCTGATGTGGCAGCATCGGTGCAGAGGGCTATTGTCGATGTACTTGTTGCAAAAACGATAAAAGCAGCAGAAGAACATAAAGTAAGAAACATTGTAATTTCGGGTGGAGTATCGGCAAACAGCTGGCTGAGAGAAAAAATGAAAATGAAAGCGGCTCAGAAAGGAATTGCCACATTTGCACCAGAAATGGGATATTGTATGGACAACGCTGCAATGATTGGCTTCATCGCAGAAAAGAAACTACTTGAAAAAGGACGCGATTGTTTCTACAAATTGGATTTTCGAGTTAGTGCAAACGCACTTCGTTCCAGAAAGAAAAATGAATAATTAATTAAAAAAATACATTTCATTCTTTTTATCAATTTTGATATAATTTTTTTATTTTTAATCAGTTAAATTGCAATTAATTGGCTTGGTTTTTGTCTTATATTTTATGTGAAAATCAAAAAATTTAATAAAAATGAGAAAACTAAGACATTATATAGTTTTAACAATTGTATTGCTCAGCAGCATTCAGCTGGCGGCAAGCCAGCAACCAGAATGCGAAATAATAGAAGTAAAAGTAAATAGCAGAATAATAAACTTATCGAGCGAAAGTGATATTGTTGTTCGGCAAAGCGATACAATTACCTTCAAATATGAAATTCGGAATATTCCAAAGAATGCAGGGAATTCGTTTTATTATCGTGTTGTACTGCGAAATAAACAGGACTCAAGTTTTAAAGTAACGGGTTCGAACGTTGTACAATATTCAGATTTGTTTGAAGATGATTATACATTTTTTGCAGGTGGATTCGATTTGCAGGGGCGCTGGATTGCAAAAACAAGCAGAATTGCTTTCAGAGTGAATAACCGTGAAGCAGAGCTTCGCGAAAAATTGAAGCAATACGAAAGCCACATTGAAAAACTGGAAAAATTGGTGCCTGGAAAATCTGAAATTGGCACTTTTTCATTTGATAAAATATCTTTGATTTTTGGTTTGACTTTTGGCATTATTGTTGCGTCATCAGTATTCTTTATCTATGTTGGGATTAAGAACAAAAAAAATAAAGGTGAAAATATGGACGAATTAGAAAGCATTGTAATTACGAAAGAAGAGTATAACAAGATAATGTCCGAGAATAGCAATCTGCGGGCTGAGATATCGGCATTACGCGGACAGATTGATGCTCTTCAAGCACGTGCAAACGATATGCGTAAGCAAAACAAGGAATTGCAAGAAAGGCTAAATCAGCTTTCCAACTCGAAGGCAGAACTGGAAAATCTACAAGCACAGAAAGATGAGCTTTTCGCATTGATAATACACGATATAAAAAATCCGGCGGCTTTGATAAAGAGCCTTGTAGATTTGTTGCGTTCTTATGATTTATCGGCTGTCGAAAAGCAAGAAATAATCGATGATATAGCCGAAACTACTGCTCGTATTGTTAGTTTATCGCAAGAAGTTACAAAAATACTGGCTCTCGAAACAACCAAGCTCGAACTGAATATTGAAACAGTGCAAATTGGCGATATTGTGGAAGATGTAGTAAATCGCAACTTTGTTTCGGCAAAGAGCAAAAATATTGAAATGACTTACGACGTTTCGAAGAACTTGCCTGAAATTGAAATAGACGCCCAAAAAATTGACGAAGTGCTTGATAATCTTATCTCAAACGCAATCAAGTTCACGCAAAAAGGCGGGAAAGTGCACGTAAGGTCTTATCTTGATGAGAATAAAGTAATTGTCGAGTTCAACGACAACGGATTGGGACTTACCGAAGATGACATAAAGCGAGCATTTCAGCGTGGGAGTAAGTTATCAGCACAACCAACGGGTGGTGAATCATCCACAGGGCTTGGGCTCTGGATAGTGAAGAAGCTTGTAGATGCTCATAATGGTAGAGTTTGGGTAAAAAGCACGCTTGGCAAGGGTTCATCATT
>JAKIZO010000079.1 GCA_022707965.1 Bacteroidota bacterium | reverse complement strand
GCTTTTCACAAAAACATTGCCAATAATCCACATTCGGGGAATATCGTAGGGGCAATTCATGAATTGCCCCTACATAGGTCCTTCCGTAGGTTTTTTTCTAAACACATCTCATTTCCCAGTAATAATTCGCTCTAATGCTGCATGGCAATTGGTGGAATGCTTCTGCTGGTCGAAATGCGAAGGTAATTTGGTATAATGCACTTTCAAAACGATTGGCTTGCCAGGTGTGTCTGCAACTGAGAAAAAGTAGGAAAGGCTATCGCTTTCGGTAAATTCCCGCGACTGATAATAGCCCGAATATTTCTTGAATTCGTAAACGTTTTCGTTGTAGTAATTTGTTAGAAATTTGTCGAAATCGCTCAATGAAATGTTTGAAACAACCGAAACTGTATTTACAGCGTTCTTTCTTAGTGCGTTAGCACCAATTTCATCGACTTTTCGTGAGAAACTTCCCCATTTATATAAACCGAAAGAAATAATAAGAATCGCCGCAATTATTGAAAATATTTTGGATTCGAGTATTTTCGTAAAGATAATTTTCATAATTTTACATTATAAAATTATTGCAAATGCAAAACGTAATTATAACAAATATATAAAATTATTAAAGGAAAATTTTATGAGCAGCAACAAAATCACAACTGTTAATCCTCACAATGGTGAAGTCATCAAAGAGTATTCCAAGCACTCGCCAAACGAAATTGAGCGTATTATTTCCACCACAACTAAGCGACAAATTGAATGGGCGCGTCGTCCATTTTCAGCTCGTGCTGAAATGTTTCTCGCAGTTGCGGACTTGCTGATTAAACGCAAGGGTGAGTATGCGAAATTGATGGCAGAAGAAATGGGCAAGCCTATTTCGCAGGGGCTTGCTGAAATCGAAAAGTGCGCAAAAGTCTGCAAATACTACGTCGAAAATTCCGAGCGCTTTCTATCGGACAAGCATATCGAAACGGAAGCAAAAAAATCTTATGTTACTTATAATCCGCTTGGGATTATCTTAGGAATTATGCCGTGGAATTTCCCATTCTGGCAGGTGTTTCGTTTTGCAGTTCCGACCTTGATGGCAGGCAATGCTGTTCTGCTCAAACATTCAAGCAATGTGATGGGTTGCTCGCTTGCAATCGAATACCTATTGCTCGATGCAGGGCTTCCTGAAAATGTTCTCACTTCGCTTGTTATTTCAGGCAACGAGGCAGAAGAATTGATCGGCAATATCAACATTGCAGCTGTTTCGCTCACAGGAAGCACAGAAGTAGGGCGACGTGTTACAGCAGTGGCTGGGAAATATATGAAAAAGTGCGTTATGGAACTTGGCGGAAGCGACCCCTATATGGTGCTAAAAGATGCAAACATCGACAAAGCCGCAAAAATTTGCGCCGCTGCTCGACTTGTCAATAGCGGACAAAGCTGCATCGCTGCTAAAAGATTTATCGTCGAAGCTGACGTTTACGAAGAGTTTCTCGAAAAATTTACCCGCGAAATCCAATCATACAAAATGGGCAACCCGCTCGAAAAAGATACTGATATTGGTCCGCAAGCAAGAGCAGACTTGCGTGAAGAATTGCACTCGCTGGTCGCGAGAACGCTTGATTTTGGTGCGAAGTTGCATCTTGGCGGTGAAATTCCCGAAGGTCCCGGCTTCTATTATCCCGCAACAATTATTACAGGCGCAATGCCAGGTATGCCCATATTCGACCAGGAAACATTCGGACCCGTTGCTGCTGTTACTCGTGCTGAACGCGAAGATTTGGCTATTTCGCTCTGCAACTTTACTAATTTCGGGCTTGGCGCTGCTGTATTTACCGAGGACCTCGAAAAAGCCGAATATTTAGCTAAAAATGTTCTCAACGCAGGCACTGTTTATGTCAACGGACAGGTAAAAAGCGACCCGCGTTTGCCATTCGGTGGAATAAAAGAATCGGGCTACGGCAGAGAACTTTCCGAAGAAGGTATCAAAGAGTTTGTCAATATCAAAACAGTAGTTGTCGAATAGTATATATGCTTAGAACCTTCGGAAGGTTTAGAACCTTCCGAAGGTTTTATAATATTTGGTAGCACACACATTCCTGTCTGTGCGATGCAAAGTAAAAAAATATGATTTTTCAGACAGGAATGTCTGAACTACTATTTACGAAATAGACATTTTTTAAACAAATTGTCTCGCAATTACCAAGCTTTGAACCTTCCGAAGGTTTGAAACCTTCGGAAGGTTTTATAATATTTGGTAGCACACACATTCCTGTCTGTGTATTCTGATGCCACGAAAAAGGTTTTTATTATAATGTAGGGGCAATTCAAGAATTGCCCCTACATAGAACCTTTGGAACATTTCATTGTCGGTAGCTTAGACATTCCTGTCTGTGCATTGAAATATACGTGTAATTGTTTTTTTATTTGTCAGGTTGTCTCGCAATTACCTAGCTTAGAACCTTCGGAAGGTTTGGAACCTTCCGAAGGTTTTCTTATTAAGGTAGCACAGAGATTCCTGTCTGTGAAAAAACGTTGAAAATAAATATTTGATTGCTCTGATAATCTAAAGAATACATTACAAAACAAAAAAGCCCGCAATCTAAAAGATAGCGGGCTTCTTTATTACGTATGAGCTTGGCGACAACCTACTTTCCCACCGTAGCAGTATCATCGGCGCGTTAGGGCTTAACTTCTCTGTTCGGAATGGGAAGAGGTGTTTCCCCTACGCTATGGTCACCAAGCGAAAAGAGCTATTGTGTAAGAGGAGAGAGCGATGGGAGTGCAAGTATAACAACACACGAGGGAGGTAAGTCGACGGACTATTAGTACTTCTCGGCTGAACGTATTACTACGCTTACACCTGAAGCCTATCAACCAGGTCGTCTACCTGGGTCCTTAAGAGATACCTAATCTTGGGGTAGGTTTCGTGCTTGAGATGCTTTCAGCACTTATCCTTTCCGGACATGGCTACTCTGCTGTGCCATTGGCATGACAACAGATGCACCGTCGGTCCGGGCGCTCCGGTCCTCTCGTACTAAGAGCAGAGCCCCGCAATCATCCTACGTCCGCATCGGATAGAGACCGAACTGTCTCACGACGTTCTGAACCCAGCTCACGTACCGCTTTAATTGGCGAACAGCCAAACCCTTGGGACCTTCTCCGGCCCCAGGATGCGATGAGCCGACATCGAGGTGCCAAACCTTGCCGTCGATGTGAACTCTTGGGCAAGATCAGCCTGTTATCCCCAGCGTA
>JAKIZO010000078.1 GCA_022707965.1 Bacteroidota bacterium | reverse complement strand
CGGTACTCTCGATAATGCAAACTTAACCGCAAACCGCACCTGGACTCTCCCCGATAACAGCGGCACTATCGCACTTCTTAGCGATATCCCTGTTGCAGAGACCGACCCCGTATGGACAGCAGATAAGGCAGCTAACACTTCAATCACAGGTAACTGGTCATTCCAGAATGATTTAACAATTGGCAGTGATGACACCGACGCTCTCACCGTCAAAGCTGCTTCTACTTTTGAAGCTGATGTTACTATCGGTTCCGCTACTTCCGATGTTAATGTCCAAATCCAGAATGATAACACAAGACCAGCTCTTTCTGTAACCTCTACTGGTTCTGTTCCTGCTGTTGATGTTAATGGTAGTGTAGAAGTTAGTGATGGTGATATTAACCTTGGCAACAATAGCAGATTGGTTGTTAGCTCTAATAGTCTTACTACTCCATTCGTTAGCTTAACTAACACAAATGCAGCATTCAACGACTTTATGCTTAGCGTTTCAAGCAATGGTACTGGCAAAGGCGCATCATTTACTACCGTTGATGCTAATGCTGCTACTTTCTCTAATAATTCAGCTGTTTATCCTGCTGTTCATGTTCAAAACACAAATACAATTAATCCCTGGGCTATGAGAGTTACCGGTTGGATTGACATCAGTGAAGGACCTTCTCGATTATTTGCTAATACGGGTCCAGGCATTACTCCAACTGCTAAAATTCAAATTAAGAATAGTTCTGACCTTCTAAATGCTTCCGGTTATTTGATGATTATCGATAATACCGAAAGCTCATTCAACGACGACGCTGCTTACTTTGGTTCTAAAGTAGGTCGTGGTATTGCTGTTGAAAACGAGTCTCCTAATAACCCTGCTATTTTAGTTCAAAATAATGAAATGACTTCAAATTCTACTGCTATTCAAGTTAATCAAGGTCGTGTCCTCTTATCGTATACTAAAGACCCAGTCCCCAACGCTTCCGATCAATTTGATCTTTCTGGTTTCGGTTATGCCTCAGTTATTAAATTAACAGGCACTACTGGAGCAGGTTCTATCACTGCTCTCCCCGCTGGTGCACCAGGCCAAATCCTCTACATTATCAATGCGACAGGGAATAGTGTTACCTTACCTTCTCTACTTGGGACGATTGCTGACGGTAAAATGATTATACTTGTTTCTGATGGAACAAACTGGTACGTGCAATAATTAATTAGCTTTCTAAACAACATAAGAGGCTGCCCTGCAAGGCAGCCTCTTTTTCTTATTATGCAAACAAAACTGTTACTTATATTTATAAATACATTTTAGTTATTTTGACAGGAAAATAAAAAACGTGCAAATATTTTATTGACAAAACATATCTAAATAATACGAATTATCTATTACTATCTATAAAACAAAAAAGGGACAAGATAGTCCCTTAAAATTTGCACGCCGGACTGGATTCGAACCAATGACCCTCAGCTTAGAAGGCTGATGCTCTATCCAGCTGAGCTACCGGCGCAGAGCATTAGAATACAAAATTAATCATTTTTTTTATCTTTTGCAAATATTATCTAACAAGCAAGGATAATTCGTGCAAAAAAGAGTCCTTTGGCACCAACTCTCTTGAAATATATTGAAGCAATTCATTCTCGATAAAACCTTGCTTCATCAATTGCCGTCCCGCTTTTTCGGCAGCTTCATATATATCGTTTGCAGGTTTGCCAAGATTTGTCAGTGTTGTGAGCACTCCCGAGTGTGGTCGTAAAATAGGGGGTAGGTATTCTCTGCCAAGCATATCGGCTACTGCTCTTGTTTGCTCGATTATCGCATCGAAATTCTCAATTCCCCATAGCCCACAAGTCGAAATAAGAAGCACTTTCCCCGGTGTTGTGCGTTTGGTGAGCGAACTTCGTATTTTCTCATAACAGGCATTGTTTTCATATATATGCGGCGGAACAAACAAAGGTTCCAACCTGTCGAACAGATTTTTCAATCCCGAGGTAACGCTATTGAGGTAGTTCGGCGAAGCAAATATCCATAAATCTGCATCATTCATCAATGGATAAAGTTCTTTCAAATCGTCGTCTATCTTACAATCTAAATCGGGTTCGAAATCTATGTTTTTCGTGCATTCGCGGCACGGCTCAATTTTCAGGTCATAGATATACTTCAACTCAATTTCGGCTCCTTCTTCCGCCATCCCTTTCAAAAATGGATTTAGTATTAGTGCCGTTGTCCCTGCTTCTTTATTTGGGCTCGCATTAAATGCAATAACTTTCATCTCGTCTCAATTAAAATTTTCATAATTTTTAGACATATAACGATATAATTGAAGCAAAATTTTATAAAACTTATAGATGAATGTGTAAACCAACAAAAAAACTAAACCCTGTTCCGGGCAAAGTCTGCGAAACATAATACTTCGAATTGAGAAAATTATATGCAGCCACAAATAGTTCATTCTCTTTGATGATTCTATATCCCATTCGAAAATTCATCAGTATTAAATTTTTCACCCCAAGATTATTCACATTGTCAGTCAGATTATACTCATTCGAAAAATACTCTACTTCCAGCATCCACCGCAATCCAATTTCATAAGTATTATAAATTTTTATCTCACCAATATGCTTCGGTTTTGTTGCAAAATTTACAAGTCGATTAATATCATTGTAGGTGTAATTAATAAGTATATACCCAAAATCAGAGTATATCTTAATATTTGCGTCAATTCCTTTGCTACTGATAGAATTTGAATTGTTATAAAAATTGCCACCTGCTTCGTCGAACTCAATGATATTATCGAGCGAAGAATAAAATGCTTTCGTTGTTAATTCATAATCGGGCGTCCTGATTCTAAAACCAATGTTCGAAAATAACTCTTTCTCGAACTGAATAGCTTCGCTTTGGAACATCACTTCGTTCGCTATCAAACTGTTTTCGCTCGAAATGTCTGCATATAAAAATCCTTATTCGAATATAATGGCTTCTGAACAATATATCTCGCCGTCGGAAACACAGACAGATTGCCAAAATAAAACGGCTGCCTTATACTTATCTGTAAATTTTCAGATTCGAACCTGTTCTTTATTGAATATTTCTTCGTTCTGATATTAAAAATATCCCGAATATACGCAATCGCAAAAATATTCGTTGGCACAACATCGAAAATACTCGTTTTAATTGCAAGAATACTTCCGTAATTATACCCAAAATATATCTCATCTCTCGAATTTGGTAATCTCTGAGCAATAAATAAACTATCATCGAAAACGCTT
>JAKIZO010000077.1 GCA_022707965.1 Bacteroidota bacterium | reverse complement strand
ATGCAGGCAGAATACTTAAAGAAACAGGTTGTGCAGCTGTGAAGCTTGAAGGTGGAAAGAACGTTACCGAAGCCGTTTCTCGTATGACTGACGCGGGAATACCCGTGATGGGACACCTTGGGCTAATGCCTCAAAGCATACATAAATTTGGTTCATATCGTGCCCGTGGAACTGACCCTGAGGAAGCTGAAAAGATTTTCAACGATGCTTTATTGTTAGAAAAAGCAGGTTGCTTTGCTATTGTTTTAGAGAAAATTCCTGCTGAATTAGCTAAAACAATTACAGAAAATGTTAAAATTCCGACAATTGGTATTGGGGCGGACAAATACTTGTTTATACTGATATGTTAGGTTTAACAGTCGATTTTTCACCTCGATTTGTCCGACGTTATGCCAATTTACTCAATATTATCAAAGATGCTGTTGCCAATTATTGTAAGGATGTAAAAAATTCCAGTTTCCCTAACTTGGAGGAAAGCTATTAGTGAAATTATTGAAATTGATAATACTTTCTTTTACTATTATTATATTTTATGCTTGTACGGAAACAATTGGCACTAATTCCAAAGATATTATATTTCCGGAAGAAAATGTTAGTTTTCAGTTTCACGTTTATCCGTTTTTGAAGTTAAATTGCTCTTATGCAGGTTGCCATAGTGATGAAAGTGCAGCTGGTGGTATTATTCTTACTTCTTACAGCACTCTTTTTGCTTCTCCTGGAATGATAATAATTGGCGAACCTGACAAAAGTAGATTAATTCAAATTATAGAGAATAAATTACCTCATTTTACTCTTTTTTATCGTGGGAACATAACTGAAAATAATAAAAAAGGTATGAGAACCTGGATATTGGAGGGTGCAAAAAATAATTGATTTTGTTATGTAAAAAAAAATACATATTTTTGTATTCTATTAAGGTGTCGTAGCCAAGTGGTTAGGCAGCGGTCTGCAAAACCGCGAACGCCGGTTCGAATCCGGCCGACACCTCTTTTTTGTGAATATTATCGAAATAAAGGAACAATATGGGAACAACAAGCGACCTCCGTCCAGGTGCAGTTATCAAGTTTAACGGCGAAAACTGTTTGGTTCTTGAATCCGAACATAGAACACCTGGCAATCTACGTGCTTTTTATCAAGTAAAAATGCGTAATCTACGCACAGGAAAATTGCTCGAAAACCGGTTCCGTTCGGGTGAAAGCATCGATTTTGTTCGTGTCGAAAAGCACGATTATCAATATCTCTATCGCGAAGGCGATAATTTAATTTTTATGAATAATGAGACTTACGAACAAGTACCTGTCAGTGCTGATATTTTAGGAGATGCAATTAATTATTTGAAAGAGAATCAGCAGGTTCAAATTGCTTTCGAAGACACAACTGTCCTGAGTGTGGAACTTCCACCAACAGTGAATTTGAGAGTTACTCATACAGAACCTGGCTTGAAAGGCGATACTGCAACAAATGTATTGAAACCTGCAACAGTAGAAACAGGTGCACAAGTGAGTGTCCCATTGTTTGTTAACGAAGGTGATTTGATTAAAGTAGATACTCGCACAGGTGAATATTTAGAAAGAGTAAAAGAATAGTATTAAAAACAATATTTATGAAAAAAGCAGTCTTATTGATAAGACTGCTTTTTTTATCTTTTTATTAAAGTTATTTTATCAATTTCTTATATTTAATTCTATGCGGGGTGATGTCGCCTAATCGTTTCTTTCTATTTTCAACGTATTCCGAATAAGTGCCTTCGAAGAAATACACCTGCGAATCGCCCTCGAAAGCAAGAATGTGAGTGGCAACTCTATCAAGGAACCATCTATCGTGAGTGATAATTACAGCGCAGCCGGCAAAATTATCCAATGCTTCTTCCAATGCTCTTAATGTGTTTACATCAATATCATTTGTAGGTTCGTCGAGCAACAAAACATTTGCTTCTTTTGTTAAAGTCATTGCTAAGTGAAGACGATTGCGTTCACCACCCGAGAGAACACCGCATTTTTTCTGCTGGTCTGCACCAGAAAAATTAAATCTTGCAAGATATGCCCGAGTATTGATTTTTCTACCACCAAGCACTACTTCGTCGAAACCATTTGAAACAACTTCCCAAACGGTTTTTTCAGGGTTCACTTCTGTGTGTTGTTGGTCTACATACGCGATTTTTACAGTATCACCTATTGTAATATTTCCAGTATCTGGTTGTTCAATTCCCATTATTAGTCTGAAAAGTGTAGTTTTTCCTGCTCCGTTGGGACCAATTACTCCAACTATTCCTGCGGGTGGCAAATCAAAATTCAAATTTTCGAATAATAATTTTTCTCCGTAACTTTTCGAAACATCTTTTGCTTCGATAACTTTTGCCCCAAGGCGGGGACCATTTGGGATGTAAAGCTCTAATTTTTCCTCTTTTTCTTTTATATCCTCGTTTAATAATCTTTCATAAGCAGCAAGACGAGCCTTTGATTTTGCGTGTCGAGCCTTTGGCGACATTCGAACCCATTCAAGTTCATTTTCGAGCGTTTTACGGCGTTTTGCTTCGGCTTTTCCTTCAAGTTCCAATCGCTTTGCTTTTTGGTCGAGCCAGGAAGAATAATTACCCTTCCAGGGGATACCTTCGCCGCGGTCTAATTCGAGAATCCACCCCGCAACATTATCAAGAAAATACCTATCGTGTGTAACAGCAATGACAGTTCCTTTGTATTGCTGTAAGTGTTGTTCTAACCAAAATATGCTTTCTGCGTCAAGATGGTTGGTTGGCTCATCCAGAAGCAAAATATCAGGTTGTTTAAGCAATAATCTACATAGTGCAACTCTACGGCGTTCTCCACCCGAGAGATTGCCAATAATTGCATCAGGTGGGGGACACCTCAGTGCATCCATCGCACGTTCGAGTTTATTATCAAGCTCCCAGGCATCATATTTATCGAGCAAATCGGCAAGTTCTCCTTGTCTTTGTATTAATTTATCCATTTCATCATCGGAAAGCTTGCACACCTTCCATAACGATATCTTTTACAGTAGCGCTATTATCCAAAATCGGTTCTTGTGGCAAATAACCGACAGAATATCCAGGAGAAAAAACTACCTGTCCATCATAATTCTGGTCTTCTCCCGCAATTATTTTAAGCAACGATGATTTACCAGAGCCATTTAAACCTATAATTCCTATTTTGGCACCATAGAAAAAAGAAAGATAAATATCTTTAAGAACTTGCTTATTTGGTGGGTAAATTTTGCTAACACCAATCATAGAGAAAA
>JAKIZO010000076.1 GCA_022707965.1 Bacteroidota bacterium | reverse complement strand
CCTAACATTTTCAAAGCTGCTATCAATTGTCCAGTAACGATTGTTCCCGATTTGTAGCCAAATTCTTCGCCAATTGCAACTCTAACAGCAGGAGCAATTTGAGCAACTACAACTTTAGATTTGTCTTCAATAGCTTTCCATACTTCTGCAACTTCTGATTTAGGAACAATTGCACCAGTTGGGCAAACTCTACTGCATTGACCACAATTAACACAATCTATATGAGAAAGTCCTTTACCAAAAGCAGGAGAAACAACTGATTTTGCACCACGAAATGCAAAATCAATTGCACCGATACCTTGAATTTCTTCGCAAGCTCTCACACAATCACCACAAAGAATACATTTATTGGGGTCGCGAAGCAGTGCATAAGAAGAATTATCAACAGGTAAATGTTCTTGATTACGCTTAAATCTAATTTCACGAACACCTAACTTGTAAGCTAATTCTTGCAATTTACAATTGTTATTTTTCGCACAAGTTGGACAATCGTGATTGTAACTTGCAAGCAACAATTCGATATATATTTTTCGCAAGTTTCTTAATTGTTCGGTATTAGTGCGAACTTTCATACCAGGTTCGGGAGCTAATGAGCAGGATGCTTGAACACCACGTCCTTCAACCTCTACAACACATAATCTACAAGCACCATAAATGCTAAGTTCTGAATGGTAGCAAAAAGTTGGAAGGTCAATATTTTCCTTTCTTATAACTTCTAATAGATTTTTTTCGCCATTAAATTCTACTGCTTTTCCATTTATTTCTAATGTCTTTTTCATTTTATACTCCTACAATTGCATTTAATCTACAAGTTTCTAAACAAGCACCGCACTTGATGCACAATTCTTCATTAATATAGTGTACCTCTTTACGAACACCTGATATTGCATTAACGGGACAAGCTTTAACGCACAATCCACAACCTTTACATTTTTCTGGAATGATTTGTGGGCTTAGCAATGCTTTACATTGTTTAGCAGGACATTTCTTTTGAATAACGTGAGTTTCATATTCTTCGCGGAATTGTGTCATCATCGAAAGTACAGGATTGGGAGCTGTTTTGCCAAGTCCGCACAAAGAACCTTTTTGAACCGCCTTGGCTAATTCTTCAAGAATATCCAGTGTTTCTTCTGTTGCACGACCTTCGATAATATCTTCGAGCAATGCAAGCATTTGTTTAGTTCCTTCTCTGCACGGGATACATTTGCCGCAAGATTCATTTTGAGTGAATTGCATGAAGAAATGAGCCATTTTAACCATACAGGTGTCCTTATTCATTACAACCAGTCCACCAGAACCAACCATAGCCCCAATACCACTTAATGAATCGAAATCAAGCGGCATATCCATATGTTCAGTAGTTAAGCACCCACCCGAAGGACCCCCAATTTGCACAGCTTTAAGTCCGTTACTTGAAATTGTTCCATCTGATAAAGTAACACCACCACCAATATTATATACTATTTCGCGAATAGTAGTACCAAATGGAACTTCAATCAACCCAGTATTTGCAACGTGCCCCGTCATAGCAAAAGTTTTTGTACCAGGGGAATTTTCCGTACCGCAACTTCTAAATTCTTTTGCGCCATATAGAATTATTTGAGAAACAGATGCCAATGTTTCTACGTTATTAATAACCGTAGGTTTGCCAAATAATCCCGATTGAGCTGGAAATGGCGGTTTGGGTTTTGGCATACCTCTTTTACCCTCAATTGAGGACATTAAAGCAGTCTCTTCGCCACACACAAATGCACCAGCACCTTCCATTACGTGAAGTTTGAAATTAAATCCTGTGCCCATAATATTTTCGCCGAGCAACCCAAGCTCTTCTGCTTGCTTAACAGCAATTTTAAGTCTTTTTACAGCAAATGGATATTCAGTACGGACATAGATATATCCTTCGTCAGCCCCTATTGCTTTTGCAGCTATTATCATCCCTTCGATTACAGAGTGTGGATTGCCTTCCATCACACTTCTATCCATAAATGCGCCTGGATCGCCTTCGTCTCCATTACAAATCACATATTTTTTATCGGACTTTTGAATTCTTGTTAATTCCCACTTGCGTCCTGTTGGGAAACCTCCTCCTCCTCTTCCGCGAAGTCCTGCATAAGTAATTTCTTCACATATATCTTTGTCGGTCATTTCAGCCAAAGCCTTGAATGCAGCCTGGTAGCCATTTTTTGCAATATATTCGTAAACATCCGAAGGATTAATATGCCCACACAAACCCAACACTTTTCTTGACTGCCTGTTATAAAAACGTATATCTTTTGTGTGAACACAATGTTCGCCCGTAAGTGGGTCAACAAACAGTAATTTATCGATTGGCTTACCTAAAACTAATGTATGATCTACAATTTCTTGAACATCCTCGACTTTTACCTTCACATAATGAATACCGTCAGGTTCAATAGTTACGAGGGGACCCATTTGACAAAAACCCTGACAACCGCTTTCCGAAACCAGAATTTTATTTTCATTATGTTCTTCCATTTTTAATTCAACTATGCAGTCAATCCCGGCTTCATTAATTTTTTGCACAAGTTCATTATAAATTTTAAGTGAACCATTTGCAACGCAACCTGTTCCAGCACAAACGATTACTCTTTTTTTCAATGTGTTGCTACAATTATTATATTTTGCGGCTATTTCTTTAAGTTCATCAAGCGACTTGAGCATTGTTATTCTCCATAGTTATTATTTTATCAATAATTTCTACTATAGTTTGTGGATTAACTTGTGAGTAAACATCTTCGTTAATCACAACAACAGGTGCTAATCCACAAGCACCAAGGCAGGAAACTTTTTCCAAGGTAAAAAGCAAATCGTCAGTAGTGTGTTTTTTATCGTTAAGTCCAAGTTTCAGTTCAATTGCTTCAACAACAGGATTGGAACCTTTAACGTGGCAGGCTGTACCATCACAAACCTTTATCACATATTTACCCTTGGGTTCTAAGGCAAAATGCGCATAAAATGTAGCAACCCCGTAAAGCTTTGCCGGGGAAATATCCAGCGAAGAAGCAACAAATATCATAACATCTTCTGGCAAATACCTGTATTCCTCCTGAATAGCTTGAAGAATAGGTATTAGTTTAGTAGAATCGTAATTGTAACTCTTTAAGATTTCGCATACTTTTTCAAATTTACGAACAGGCAAAGCATTCCCCTTGTGCGAGTTCATCACACTTTCTCCAATTAATTTTCACAAAAAAATTATTTATAATAATGTTTGCTTATAAACAGATAGTTTCCTTGTTAATACCGCCAAAGATTGAGAAAACTGAGCATTTTCAACAATCACATTTTTAGGAACTTTTATTTGCGTTGGAGCAAAATTCCAGATTGCAACTATTCCCCCTTTTAGCATAATGTCGACGCATTCCTGGGCTGCTTTCGCAGGAACAGTTAGCACAGCTAAATGAATTTTCATCAACTGGGCTAAAACTGGTAATCTGTCGATACTCAGCACTTCAATACCGTGAATTTTTTGTCCAACTTTTTCCGGGTCATTATCAAATGCAGCAACGAAATTTAGCCCATAGTCCTTGAACTGTTTGTATCCCAGCATCGCAGTTCCTAAACTACCAGCACCGACTAAAAATGCGTTTTCATAACGGTTCCAGTTAAGGCAAGTTTGAATGGCATTGATTAAAGAATTAACATCAAAACCCGTTTTTGGCTTGCCAATAATATTTGTGTATTGAACATCTTTACGAACCTGTGTTGAATCCAGTCTAAGTTC
>JAKIZO010000075.1 GCA_022707965.1 Bacteroidota bacterium | reverse complement strand
TTTCTCCATCGCACATTAGCGAGGCAATACAATACCGAAGTTTAGACCGCCAGTATTGGAAATAGTTATTTATCGGGAATTTCAATTATCCACACTTCTCCTGGTTTTGGGGCAGGCAAAGAACGTCCCAATATCCAGGGATTTAATATTTTAACGTCCTTATAAGTTGTTCTATTTGCTTTTGCCCAATCTGCAAGATTTGGAATAGAAGATGTTTCCTTAATTTTTTTTGTTCGCTCGGGTTTATAACGCTCCCAGGCAGGAATGTGAAATCCATATTTTTCAGGATTTTGCATTATTTCCTTGATAATAGCAATTCTGAAAATATATCTCGAAGTTTCCTCATTCAAAAATAGTTCGAAATAATTATCTGTCCCTTGAAAATTAATGTTATTCGCTACACCTTCCACACCCATATTATACGATGCAAACGCAACTATCCAGCTGCCAAACCTTTTATATGCACGTTCAAGGTATTTCATTGCCGCTTGTGTGCTTTTTTCAGGATGGCGGCGTTCATCAACATCTTTATCTACTCTCAATCCGTAAGCACGCGCAGTTCCTTCGATAAATTGCCACAATCCAACTGCATCTTTCGGCGAACGTGCTTGATATAGCGCACTCTCGGCAACTGATAAATACTTTATATCGTCCGGTAAATTGTATTCCTTTATTAATCTCTCAAACATAGGGAAGAACCTCCCAGAACGCTTTAAATACAGTATTATCTGCCCAGGCTGTTGAAGTAGAAGATAAAATTCACGCTCTGCTCTTTCCCGCACCTCCGGTATTTCAAGCGGAATTCGCTCACCACACAATTCAAGTTTTTCGGGCAAAGTCAGTTTCGACAAAAAATGGAAGTAATTTGGTTCTTCTGTCTCTAATCTTACTTCTTTTGTTTCAGAGTAACACGACACGCTAATTAGCAATAACGCAATAAAGCTAAAAACCTTCTTCATAAACACTTATTACTATTTTGGACAAATATCTTTTTATTGCACATACTAAGTTCTGCCTCGTTGTTAGAAGCCAAGAACACAAGTCCACCATTTTTCACTTGCTCTTGAATTAACTGATTAACTAAATTTATCCCAATATCATCTAAGTTTGTTGTAGGCTCGTCATAAATAAGCACATCGGGATTATGCAAAACCGACAGTAGCAATTTCATCCTTTGCTTCATTCCCGAAGAAAAATTTCGAATAAACTTATTACTGTGCCTCTCTAAATAAAATTTCGTTATTAGTTCATTAATCATACTGCTGCTAATATGAATTCTCCTTATTTTTGCGACCACCTGTATTAGCTCTATTGGCGTGAACTCTTCGTAAATATTCAAATATGGTGCGACAAAACCGAAATATCGAAAATAATCATCTTTGCATATTTGCTTTCCGTCAATTTTCCAGATGATGCTTCCCTTAGTTGTTGCATTTATCCCTGCTATTATTTTAATCAAAGTTGATTTACCCGAGCCGTTCGGACCGCATATCCCGATTATATCTTTATTCTGTCCTTCAAAGCTAATGCTTTTCAAAATATATTTGTTGCTTGTGAATGCTTTGCTAATATTATTTCCAACAATTTCTATTTTCACTTTTCTCATCTATGATATTGCGATAATTTTCAATATAACAACAAAAATGTAATTATTAAAGTAAATGCGTGGATATTTCTCTAAAATTAATTGTTTTTCATAATTCTTATTTGAACTCTATAAATTAACTCTAAAAATTAATAATTATTAATTCTCCAAGCGTTTTTTGTGTAAACAATTAATCAATAATTAATTGCCATACTAATAATGTTTGTTATTTTACAAAAACTTGATAATTTTGCATATTGTAATTTTAGCGATAAAATGAAAATAGATAAAATAATATCAGGACCATTTGATACAAACGGCTATCTTGTAAGCGACGATACGGGTGAAGCGGCTATTATAGATGCACCGCTCGAAAGCACACACATTTTTATGAAACATATACGAAACAACCAACTAAAAGTTACAGCGATTTTATTAACTCATTCTCACTGGGACCACACAGCAGATGCTCCTGAGCTTCGTCGCCAAACGGGGGCAAAGATTTACCTTCACGCAGATGATAAATACCGTGTCTTAGAGCCAAACAAATTCACTATTTTCAGATTGCCCTTCAATCTGGAAGAGTTTTCGCCTGATGTGGAATTGGCTGGAAATGAGGAAATAAAAGTGGGGAATATGTCGATTAAAGCAATTCACACACCTGGCCACACCGAGGGCGGGGTTTGCTATTCTATCGAAGGTCGCAATGTTATTTTCTCAGGTGATACCCTTTTCGATGGTAGCATTGGTAGATGCGATTTGCCAGGCGGTTCGCTCGATACTTTGCTTTCGTCCATTCATCAAAAATTGCTCGTTTATCCAGACGAAACAATTATTTATCCTGGTCACGGTGATTCAACAACTATTAGAAACGAAAAAGATAATAACCCTTACTTAAATATTTAGAAAACCGACTGATGATTAAAAATAATTCACATATTTTTCATATATTAATTTCTTTTTCTTTTGTAAGTTGCTTATTTACTGGTGGCATATTATTAAAAAGTTGTTATTCATTTACTGGTGGGTCTGTGCCTGAACACTTGAAAACATTGTCTATTCCTACTGTCAATGACCAGAGTGGTTTTGGCAACCCCGAATATAAAATGATACTAACTCAGTCATTAATAGATAATTTCAAACGTGATAACTCTTTCGAACTTGTTGAATCTGGAGGGGACGCCCGACTGATTGTTGCCATTAATTCTATTATGGAGCAAACAGTTGCGGTTTCTCCCGGCGAACTTGAAACCGAACGCAGAATTGTGGTCAGTTGCACAGCAGAATACTACGACTTTGTCAACAAGAAAAGTATTTGGAAAAAGAACTTTTCCAATTACGGTGTTTTTGATGTTAAAAATGCTATTGCCGGCCGAAATCAAGCTATTGAAGGTGCTCTCAGGCAAATTGCCGACGACATCCTTCTGGCTGTTGTTTCAGGCTGGTAAATTATTACTGAAGTATGTTAATCTTTGAAGGATTTATAATCCTATTATGGAAGAAATAATACTAATTATCTATTTTCTGGCTCTTTCTATTCTTTTTGGATTCGGTATTCACGGTCTTATTCTTTTATACTACTACCGTAAAACTCAAAACAACAAGATTAAAGAGCCGGAATTGCCAAAAGAATTGCCGATGGTTACAATTCAGTTGCCTCTCTACAATGAATATTTCGTTGTCGAAAGGCTTATCCGTTCCGTTTGTAATATTAAATACCCTAAAGAAAAACTCGAAATTCAAGTGCTTGACGATTCCACCGACGAATCGCAAGAACTCTGCAAGTCCTTAGTAGAGGAATACAAAAAGAAAGGCTTTAATATTAAATATATTCACCGAACCGACAGAACTGGCTATAAAGCCGGCGCTCTCAAACACGGTCTCGAACTTGCGGAAGGTGATTTTGTCGCTATTTTTGATGCAGATTTCGTCCCGAACGAGAACTTCTTGCTTAAAACTATTCCTTATTTCTCCAATCCTCAAATTGGTATGGTGCAAACTCGTTGGGAACATCTCAACGAAGAATATTCATACCTTACTCGCGCTCAGGCTCTTGCTCTCGACGGGCATTTCGTTTTAGAACAGCAAGTGCGGAACAAAGCAGGTTTCTTCATCAACTTCAACGGTACTGCTGGCATTTGGCGCAAATCCGCTATTATTGATGCCG
>JAKIZO010000074.1:328-3800 GCA_022707965.1 Bacteroidota bacterium | reverse complement strand
ATAGAAACGCTATTGAAGATTTCTCAACTGCAATAGCCTTAAAGCCTAACGACCCGATGCCATACAATTATAGAGCACTGACTTATATTAAGTTGAAACAGTATGATAAAGCACTCAAAGATTTTGATTACTTAATTGCAAAAGAAATGCCTGTCCCAGACATTTTTAGCAATAGAGCAATTGCAAATTTCTTTCTGAAAAATTTCGAAGAGGCTGCAAAAGATTACACTCGTGCAATTAATCTTAATCCTAACTCATCTGTTTTGTATTATAATAGAGCAAATGCCTACTATAATGCTAAAAAATATCTTGATGCAATTTTGGACTACGATAAAGCAGCAGAAATTGAACCCAGATTTGCAAATGCTTATTTAGGACGTGGGAATTCGAATTATGCCCTCGGAAATTACAAAGAAGCAATTAAAGATTATAGCAAAGCAATAACCTTCAACCCGAGGCTTTATCAAGCTTATATTGGTCGTGGTAATTGCTTTATGAAGCTTAGATATTACAAGAAAGCACAGGAAGATTTTACATTAGCAATTGAGATTAAGCCGGATAATCCACTGGGTTACCTGAATAGAGGTAGTGCTTTCAGAGCAGACAATAAATTTTCTGATGCTGCAAGAGATTTTAATCAATTTTTGAAACTTGCACCAGCATCTAATAATTCAATGCAAATCAGGCAGTGGCTAAAAAAGAATGGATTGCCTGTTGAAGCTTAATTAGTGCTTTTGTATCTATAACCATCAAGCAATGCTTTGAACAATGTTTTTAGCTGTTCAAAGTTCTCCACTGTTCTCAAAAAAGTCAAAAAATAGCCAATCGGTCTGATATATGGGACTAATCCATTTCCGTGGAGCTTATCAATTGCTGATAAATTACGAACCATATAGTAAGTTTTCCAGGTAAACTTTGCTTTATCAGGGACAGGAGTGATTAATCTAATAAACACAGCATCTCTTATGACTGCTGCTTTGAAGTTATTTTTCAATGCTCTCAGAGAAAATTCGGTATCATCACCATAAATGAAAAAGTCTTTTTCAGGAAGACCAATTTTTTCGAATACACTTTTGTGAATTAGAGGTCCTTCGAAAGTAAAAACTTCAACAGGTACTGCTTCATTTGATAAATCGTCTTTTGAAATAATTTCTCTCCAAATGCTTTTAAAAGGATTATCGAGGGTTATTTTTTTTACATCATTCAAATAAACATCTTCAATATTATATCTTAAAGGGCATAAAATATCATATTTATTTTGATATTTAAGCAAAATTTCCAGACAATTAGGCTTTGCAACAACATCATCATCCATTAACCAAATATAATCAGCCCCTTTTGAATAAGCGTATTTTGAAGCAGTATATTGTCCGCCAGAGCTTCCAAGATTATCCTGATTTATTGTAGTAATATCATTTTGGTCTTGAAGCCATTCGCCTGTTCCATCGGTGGAGCCATTATTGATTACAACTATTTCATCAATTTTGCGAGTTTGATTTCTAAGTCCATCAATTACTTGTTTCAATAATTCAAGCCTGTTGTATGTTACTACGCAAGCAATTATTTTTTCCATATACTTTCATCAATTAAGTAAAAATGATTGTTTTCATTAGAAAGAATATATTTCTCTATATATTCAGAAGCAATAACGTGGCTTGGAAACATTACATATTTTGAAATATCACATAATGCAATCCATTTGTAATCTGAATGTTCTTCTGAAATATTTACTTTTGCTTCTTCATAAACCTCAAAGACAAAAACAGGGGAGAAGTTAATTTCATTTTCACGATAGTTATAAAACGAAGCTAAATATGGCAAGTTCCATAATTTTACTGGAACAATACCTGTTTCTTCGAAAACTTCCCTAATTGCTGTTTCGATTGGAGTTTCATATTTTTCTATACGACCAGTAACTACTTGCCAAACATTTGGATATGGCTTTGCATTTTCATTGCGTTTTAGAATTAATTGTTCATATTTTTCTTCATTTTGATTGAAGCGAATTATATGAACCTGAACAGTTTTAGTTTTGTAATTCATTTTAAAATATATACTTTATTGCAACAAACCCACCAATCAAAAGAATTGCAAATGCGATAGACAATTTATCGAAGTATTTATCGATGTAATATTTTATTTTGGGTCCTAAAAAATAGATTAAACCACCTACCAAAGTAAATCGTGCAGCTCTACCAATTAAAGATACTCCTACAAATGAGAAAAACTCCATATTGACCGCTCCTGCTGCAATAGTAGCAACCTTGTAAGGTATTGGAGTAAACGAAGCTAAAGCAAGAAACCAGATTCCAATTTCACTATTGTATGCTTCAACAATCTTTAGCCAGGCATCTTGTGCGTGATAAAAATCTATGATTCTGTTGCCTATTACTTCCATCAAGCCCCAACCAATGTAATAACCACCAATTCCACCAATCACTGAACCAATAGTACACCAAAACGCCGCTCGAAATCCCTGTTTCGGTGCACTAATTGCAATTGCAAGCAACAATATATCAGGTGGCAAAGGAAAGAAAGAAGCTTCTATAAATGAAATTATAAATAAAGCTTGAAAAGCGTAGGGCTTATTGGCAAAGCTTTCCATCCATTCCTTGCCATATTTCATCCATTCTTGAAATTTTGTTAATATCATACTACTTTTAAATTATAAAAAAACAAAATTAATCAAAAAATCGATTTTATGTTCTATGATTATTTATGATTGCCAATAATTCTTATATTAATTTTGAGAATTCAACTATTTTCAATAAATTATATTTCTTATAAACTGAAAATTACAAATAATTATAGGAGACAAAAAATTGAAAAAGTGCTTTAAAATTGTTTTGGTTTTGTTAGTGTCTGCTTTGTTAATGCAGGGTTCGCAGTGTGCTTCACGAGAGATGACCACTGCAAAAGTGGCTTATCAAAACAAAGATTATCAAAAAGCAGTTGAATTTGCAAAACTTGAAATTCAGAAAAACCCGAATAATTACGAAGCTAAACTTTTACTTGCAGATTCATATATTCAGCTGCGTGATATCGAAAATGCTCATCTTGTTTTTAAGGAATTGATGGACAAAGACACTATTAGTATTATCAAAGAAAGAAAGGTTGGAATGCGTAATGCTCTTTGGGTGAATGCATACAACGAAGCTTGGAACAATTATTCAAAATTTAACAGAACAAAAGATGAGCAAGCATACATCAAAGGTGTTGCTTTAACTCAAATTGGTGCGTTTTATATGCCAAGGATTGTTGATTTTTATATCATCGAAGCAAGTTTACACGAACTTAAAGGCGACCAGGAAAAAGCTATGGAAGCTTACAAAAAATATGTTGAAAATATAAAACCAGAATTAGATTTTGCGAAAGCAAATGGAGTTTATATTAATTTCCCAACTGAAAAATTAAGTGAAAAATTTGGTAAACCATCGAAAGTTACTTCTTCAATTAATATGTCAGGTGATTC
>JAKIZO010000074.1:0-318 GCA_022707965.1 Bacteroidota bacterium | reverse complement strand
CTGATAAAGCAAATGGTCAATGGCAGGTTGTAGGTTGGCGTGTTAATCCACCAAGAGATTGGTTACCTGCTGAACAAACACAATTTACACCACTAAATAGTTCGCCGATTGGTGCTCTTGCATCATACTATTATCATAATTTAAAGGATAAAGAAGGTGCTCTTGATTATGTTAAATTACTCACAATTTTAGAACCATACAATGCAGATGCCAATACTTCCTTGATTAATCTCTATATTGAACTTAATAAGAAAGATGTTGCGATTAAAGAAATGGAAGAGTTAGTAAAAGCTGAACCTGATAATAAAATTTACTGGG
>JAKIZO010000073.1 GCA_022707965.1 Bacteroidota bacterium | reverse complement strand
ATTTATTTGTATTATTCTCTTTATTTTGAATTGTCTCTGTCGTTAATAAAGTCGATACGTCGTTATTTTTCAGTCGAGAACTCTGTTTTTCTTTTGTTTTTTACTATGCCGCATAACGACCGAGGCTATGGGCTTGGGCGGGCTGCGGGCGAATTTCCTGTCGCAATAGCGACAAAGGAAATGCGGGCGCAAAGACTGCCAAAAGCACATTAGCCGCCCAAAGCGCATAGGCGTGTGTTATGGGTTCGGTGTTTTGTCATATAGTTTGTTTTCAGTCGTTTTGCTTTCAGCCGAGTGGCGCAAATTCGCTTCGAATAACGATTCCGCTTGTCTTTTCTAACTTTGTCTAAATGCACTTTCCGCTCGTAAAATGCGAAAAGTCTGTCAAAACCTTAAAGTCAATTCACCGCTAAAAGCTATCAATTCAAAACTCCCGTAAATTAACGCAATAATTTTAAGTTTTCAGTCTTCAGAGAATATGTTTCTCAGCAGATAATTGTAAAAATTCTCTCAAAACAGAATTCAGACAGAATTCATAAAAGTCGTCTTCAACAAAGTTTAAAAGTTTCACTTCCGCCCGAACTTGCACTTTCCTAAATTCCGGAGTTTCCTTTTCTAAAGTCACTTCTGCCCGCAAACCAAAAAAGTCTGAGAAAACAGAAAAGTTGTCTAAACGCCATTTCCAGGTTTCAGTCTTTATGAGTCACTGTCTAAAACGCGAAAATCAAAATCTTTCCTTCGAAAGTCTGCGAGGAATTGTCCGCTCGTAAAAGTTGTCCGAAGTTAAAATTCTGTCGAAACCGAAAAGTCTGTCTATGTCGAATAGCGGACAGTTCGTCAAAGACTTTTCATACGCAAAACTTTGTCTTCTTGTTTTTTACACTTGCCCCTAACGACCGAGGCTATGGGCACGGGCGGTTTGCGGGCGTATTCGCTGTCGCACAGCGACAAGGCGAATGCGGGCGCAAAACCCGCTAAGTGCACGTCAGCCAGCCTGTGAACATAGGCGTGTGTTAGGCAATCGCCCGTTTATTCTACCTGTTATTTAGTCAATTATATGTAGTTTCTTGTCTTGTAAGAGTGTGAAATTTAAAGTCAAGCTCTTACATATTTGAAATTTTCCAATAATTGTGCAATAGAGTATTCATTCGATTTATAAATTTCTCCAATCGTTGTCGAAACAATTACTTGAATTGTTGCGTTTGGATCTTTGGCAATTGCTTGCTCATACATTTTTTGATTAGCTGCTGAAATTTGATAAGCTTGAGAAACAACCTCACCATATTCCAATTTTTTAGGGAATGGAATTGGGGCATTTATTGTTTGAGTCATTACAAATGTATCTAAGTCGCCTTCAAAGGGGACGGATAGCTTAAAAAATGGACTGTTGAAAAAACGATTTTCCTTTGTCAAATTCGTTATAGTTATACCAAATGCAATTCCACTAATTCTACCTGTCGGAACGTTATATTGTGTTTCAAATAAAATATTTAAACCAAGATACACATTTGCTCCTGTTGTTATTTCAACTTCGTTTGTTCTTTTGCTTTCCATAAGTTCGATTATTTTTATGGGCAATTCACTTAATTGATTTTGAAAATCAATAAGGAATTGTCTCATTTCTTCAGGATTGTTTGTGTTAATCGTAATGGTTGAGCTGTCAGCATTTTGAATAACGATATTCCCATTCCCATCAATGTCTGCTTTTGTTATTGTTTTCATATTCAATTAAAAAAATTAATTATTTCATTCCACCCAACAATAATTGCAACCAATACTCCAATAATTGCAATAACAGTTGTCCATAATGTTCGCTTTGATTTTGCCGTAGATTTTGAATTTATATTTATTGTCGACTTTTTTGAGTTTTGAATAACTGTATTCTTATCTCCCGTAATGTTTGCATTATTGTTTTTCATATTTCTTGTGTTGTTTGTACTCAAATATTCTTTTGATAAGTCATTTCCATATAGTGTTGCAATGTGTCTGTTTTTTTTCGGGTGTTGCCTAACGGTTTGCCGCTTGGCGTTCGTGCGGGATTTTGGAGCACTCCACTGCTAATATACCACTAAAGCCAAATAGGTGCATTGCACTTGAATTTATACACGTCAACCCGCATGACAATGTCTTATTAAATCAAACTGTAAGTTCATATGAATTTTGTTCGGGTGTCCATTCAATAATCAATTTCATTAATTCTAATACTTTCTCAGGATAATCTTCTGTGTTTATTCCGTCATATTTAAAATATGCAGCTCGAACTTTTCCGTGTTTTTCAGCTTGCGAATTTGAAACACCAATTATTGGTTCTAACTCAGGATTTACTTTAATGAGTTTTCCAAAGTCAGCAGAAAGTAATGCCTCAATTTTTAAATTTTCTTTGAACATTCTTAAAGAATGCTGCTCCTTTTCTGTCTTGTCTGGTTTGTCTTCTGGAAAATCAATTGGGTCAATATCATGAATAACAACGTAGGGAATTTTGAGATTGTTTAGCACTTTCATGAATGCTGAAAAATTTGTTTTTCCACCACATGCAGTTACACAGATATTGTTTGCTGAAAAGTCATATCGTTTATCGCCTGTCGAAAGTTTAGAAGCCCAATACGGAATGATTTGTTTTTCAGTATCCCCTTCAACTAATACAACTTTTCTTGCGAAGAATAACTCGCTTGTCGAAATATCAAAAAAGCTTAGATAACGAAATGATTTTTTTTGGTCTTCATCCTCAAAGATGTCACCGGTATATTGAACAGAATAAGTAGGTCCCTTTCCATCTCTCTTGACTATTGCAATTTTCGGATATTGAAACATGTCAACAAAGAAAGATGAATGTGAACACATTAAAACTTGGTCGTCTTTTGCAATGTCTCGTAAAACACTCATCATTTTTCTTTGACCGTTAGGATGAAGAAATAATTCAGGTTCTTCAATAGCTAAGATGAAGTTTCTCTTTTTTGTTTCTTCTCCTACTTTAATTTCGTTCAGTAACTTTGCATATGCACGTATATATGAGAAAATTAGAGCTCTTTGCAAGCCATGTCCTTTGTTTTCAATAGATGTTGGAATACTGTCATCTATGGTGATTTTGGTCTCTTTAAAGAGGTCAATTAAATCAGGAGTTACAATTTCAATTTCTACTTTGCTGTCAGGCATGCTTTCAGAGATTATATCTGAAAGATTTTTTTCAAGGTCTTTAATCTCTTCTAATCTATCCACATCAGTTCCATCCGCAGCACGATTGAGAAACTTTTTTAGACCGTCAATTTGCGTTTTTACTTGGGCAAACTTTGGATTAGCAGTTACAATTCGATTTGTTAAATCGTTTATTAATTTTCCTAAACCTGATGTTTGGGTAATTTTACTATCATCCTGTGCATCCTTTACGGCTGGAACAAGGTAGAATTGAGGAAGTAGGCTTGCGAAGTTTTCTGACAGACCACCTGGATTTGCTATCCATCCTGGCTCACCAAATTCAACAAGTCCAGCTTCAATGTGCTGTCGCAAACCTTCTTTGTATGAAGCTTGTGTAACTTTATTCTGTGGGGTCCTAAAATAGTCAGGCAGATTATTGTCAGTAACAATTTGAGTTAGGTTCGCTTTATAGTCCTCAAATTTTGAAAGGTCAAAATGTTCTAGTAACGGTTTGGCTTGCCAACCATAAAAGGAACTTTTCAATTTTTGAGTATCTGAATCAATGGCAATTACACGCTTAATTTTTACTTGTTCATTGAATATCCAGTGCTTTATATATTTCTGTTCCTTTTCTTCATCTGTCAGACGGTCAAATGTTAGGGTTATTTCAATGGCTTTAGTCGTGTCCTTAAAATGAAAATTCTCGGAATTAAATCCTTTTAAACTTTCGGAGTAAAAAAGTTCAACACCTTTAAGCACAGAAGATTTGCCAGAGTTATTTTCTCCGATTAGAACGATAAAGTCGTCAATGCTAACTTTCAAGTTATTAATACTTCTATAATTACTTATCTCTATTTCTCTAAGTTTCATTCTATGTTAGTTAGTCGTGGGAAATACTGTCGCTAAAGCATGACGCACAACGTTTTGGCGGTATGTTTTTGTTGCCGATTTCGAAGCACTGTCCTGTCAAGTTACACGAAAATTTATTAGATGCA
>JAKIZO010000072.1 GCA_022707965.1 Bacteroidota bacterium | reverse complement strand
TTTTATTCGAATTATCAAAAATACCAGCAATAACATTGTTTACAAGGACGCAGTTATTTGGACTCGTACCACCAATCCAAATTCCTTCAGCTTGGGATGAAGTTGAGGTTGAAGTTGATGTGATATTTTTAATAATATTCCTGCTGAAACTTGCGCTAGCAGAACTTGATGAGTATATTCCACGAGCATCGCCACCACCTGTAATATTACTAATCGTATTTTGATAAACATTTGATGTACCGGACGAGGATAGGTAAATGCCGCCACAAGTACTTGTCGATGTAATATTTGTAATAGTATTATTATAAATATTGCTATTAGCACTGGATGTGTAATAAATACCATAAGTTGTTGATGTTGTATTACAATTTCTTATAATGTTGTTAAATGTATTCCCTGCACTTGAACTTGCATAGACACCGTAAAAAGTTGTTCCCGAGCAATTCTCAATGGTATTTCCTGAAACATTGAAATTACCGCTGGAGCTTGTAAAATATAACCCATAGAAATAAGAAGAACTGGTAATGTTTCTAATATTGTTATTTGTTACTGTTGCACCAGTAGATGAAGTAAAATACATTGGATAATAACTGCCAGTAATCACGCAGTTTTCTAATGAATTATTTGTAATAACTGCACTTGGGGAATTTCCAAGATAAATGCTGTATTGGGTGGTTGTTGTGTTTACATTAAAAGTGTTATAAGTAATATTAGGAGCTGAGCAATAGGATAAATAAATTGAATAATATAGCCCATCACCAGCTGTTGCATTATTACCAAAATTGTTGTTCGAAATGTTAATATTTGTAGCCTGACCAGTAGATAAACCATTCAATCTAATTCCATAATACATTTTGCGGAAATTGTTGAATTCAACTGTGAGATTGTTGATGCCCGCAGCACCGGTAGTTAATGTAGTACCAGTCGCACCAGCAAGTATACCATAAATAGTTGATGTGGAAGGAGATGACCCAACAAAATTAACGTATCTAATTACGTTGTTTTGTGGTCCATCACCAGAAGAAGTTTTAGTTAATCGAATGCAAATACCGTTTGCAGTAGCATCGTTTTGAATTGTGAGAGCGGGTGTTGAACCAGCTTGATTAATACGCCCATCGATTGTAACATTATCGGCATCTTGTAGCTCGATAAGACCATACTGCACGCTTCCGGAAATAGTAGCAGTAGCAGTAGGATAAATGTTCACTTGCGTGTAGTTAGCAGAACCGACCCCTGATGCATTAAGCACTGCAATAGCAGTTTCGGTCGTATTGCCAGTAATTTCGACGTTAATAATACCCTGATGAGTACCAGCATTGATAGCGTCGAAAGCTGCTTTTAGGTTGCTGTATTGAGTGCCGTCTATCATCACTTGCGCATTCGCAAATGAAGCAGCAACCAAAGCAATTGCTAAAATTGAATAAAATCGTTTGAAAAAGTTAAACATAAAAAACCTTTGATATTGTTAAAAATACTATGGTAAAAAATCGATGTCAAAAAAAATTATAGTATAGAAAGTCAATAATCACCTTCTAATTAATAAACAAACTTATTTCTTAATACGTATTTTATTGATTATCTCCAAAAAACTACAAAACAACTATCATTAGAAATCATACTCGTTATTTAATATAACAAAAAAACGTTAAAAAACAATATTATATTTATTTTTAATCACAAGAAATAATCTATAGCACAAGTATCCAATTACTGAACCAATTATTGCACCCGCAATTACATCAGATGGGTAATGAACCCCACAATATACTCGTGTACATGCAATAATTATTGCAATCGAAATAAAAATATACCAGTAACGCCTGAAAAAGCCTGATAACAAAATTGCAGCAGCAAAATTATTGACAGCGTGAGATGAAGGAAATGATTTTCCGCTTCCACAGTTCACAAGCAATCGAACATCAATGAGTTCGTGACAGGGACGCAACCTTCCGACAAAGTTTTTAATCACAGTGCTGCTCAATTGGTCTGATATCACAACAGTTATAATCAACAGCAATGCAACAATTTGCCCACGCCGCCCGCCTTTCCAAATCAAAATGAACAAAGCAATAGCATATACTGGCAATAAATTCTTTTCCTTTGTGATAATTGGCATTATCGCATCAAAAATCGGATTGACAAAGGCTTGGTTGAACATTTTAAATAAGTATAAATCTATTCCGAAAAGCGTTTCCATTTAAATTGATTATCTCAAATTGAATTGCTATTTTTGTTAAAAATGAACAGGTAAAATTATGAATAATGAAAATATAAAACAAAACATTTATCAAATTAAAAGTAATATCGAACAAGCGGCAAAAAAATTTTCAAGAAATTTTGAAAATATTAAAATCATTGCTGTAAGCAAAACACACCCTGTCGAAGCAATTTCTGCTGCATATTATGCAGGCGCAACAATTTTTGGCGAAAATTACGTTCAGGAATTAGTTGAAAAGCAAACTAAATTGTATGAACAAGGCATTATGCCTGAGTGGCATTTCATTGGGCACTTGCAAACAAACAAAGTAAAATATATTGCTCCGTTCATTTCGTTAATCCACTCGGTCGATAGCGAAAAATTAGCTTTGGAAATTTCACGTCAGGCTGAAAAACACAACCGAACAATTGATATTCTGCTGCAAATCAACACATCAGGCGAAATTTCTAAATTTGGTTGCGAACCTGATGATGCGGTAAGCCTTGCCGAAAAAGTTCTCGAATTGCCAAACATAAAACTCAAAGGACTAATGACAATCGGAACATTCTCGGACGATGAAACAATTATCAGAAAAGAATTTCGATTGTTGAGAAGCAAATTGGAAGAGATTAATAAAAAACTTGGGTTGAATTTGACCGAATTATCTATGGGTATGAGCCACGACTACGAAATAGCAATAGAGGAAGGTTCCACAATGGTGCGAATAGGAACTGCAATTTTCGGTGAACGTTACTATAACCGCTAATCTTTCTTGAATTTTTCGAGTAATTTTTGCATTTTTTCAGGGTCTTTTTCTATATTTTCGATTGCTTTTCGAGTTTCTAAACTGCCTTTTTCAATTCCAAGTGACCGAGCAATTTCATTCAATCTTGAAGTTTCAATAATAAATTCTTTGCCGAGTTTCTCAATATTTTTTTGTTTGATTTTTCTCTGCTCTTCAACAAGGTTCATAGCAATTTCAAATTTAGCAGAAACAGTTTTTTTAGGCTTGTTGATGGGTTCATTCTCGGTCGGTTCAGTGTTTGCTTCTTTCTCAGCTTGCTCGGAACGTATCTCTTCAATAATATTTTCTATCGCTTTTTGCTTTTCTTCAAATTTAATACTTTCAGTTTTAGCCAAATTCTTCTCCTGTTTTGGCTCGTCGACGGAACTTTTTGGCATTTTCGAGTATGCACGAGCTGCCATTAATTTTGCTGCTTGGTCATTTTGTTTCTTTGGGTCTGTTTTAGTGGAAGTCTTTTTGTTTTTCGACTGAGATGTTTTTAGCAACACTTCTTTTTGTTTTTTCTGACGCCAGCGAAGATATAAGTATACTACAAGTAAGATTAATCCCGCAACTACCCCACCGATATATGTAAGAATTTGTCTATAAATTGCAGGGATTTCGTCTTCTTTTTTAATAGTATCTTTTAATATTGCTTCAAACTTTTTTGCTAATTCACTTGTGTCTTTTCGAGTGATAGAATCTTGAACGACTTTCGGAACCAAGTTTAAATGTGAGACAGGTTCTAAACAAATTGTATCAGTTTCAATTATATTTGCAATTGGGATTTTGGGTAAATAAGAAAATCCTGTCTTAGATTGAAATAGTTTAGCATATTTAGAAGCACTATCTAAATTATCCTTGATGGAATAAATCTGCGAAATTGCGGCGTATAAATCAGGGATATCCACACCATAAAGTTCAGCAAAACGCAAATTGTGCAAAGCAGAATTGATTTTCCCTTGTTGCAGATACAAAAGTCCAAGATGAAATGCTGCCAACGGTTCTTGACGAAGGCTTGCAGAGAAAAGTAATCGTTGAGCAACGTCAGCAATATTGTCTTCCAAAGCAAGTAATCCCTGACGAAGTGTATCTTCCGAAGGTGTTAAATCTACCCAACGAAAAGTTTCTACAACGACAGAACGAGTAAAAGGTAGTGGAACAGCAGTATA
>JAKIZO010000071.1 GCA_022707965.1 Bacteroidota bacterium | reverse complement strand
CAAATGTGTCTATTGCCATAGTCAAGCCCTCCGTAGTTATTCAAGATTGAAGGCTTTAGCCCAAGCGTTGCGAAGTTCGGTAATTATGTAAAGTGCTTCATCGTATTTTTTCTGGAAAATACACCTCTGGCAATATTCATAAAGCCTGTAGAGACGGGTTGCTGTTTCTTCGTATTCGAAATTGAGAGCACCCATAAGTTCAACAAGCACTCTGCTCATTTTATTGACATCCTGTCTCTTGCAGCTAACGATGAACAAATCATACATTTTAAGGATAATTTTTTCTTTGCTCCACGAAAGAACTTCCTGTTCCAGATAAGCAGGAATTTTTTTGTCTTTTCCGCCACCATACATTTTCGTGGCGGCGAGTTGTTGTGCTTGTGTCAACATAAATTCATCCTCAAATTTTGTTTTCTAAATGGAGCGGTATCTTCCTGATACCGCTCATTAATTAAAGCAAAAACTATGCCCAATTATCGAAACAATTGCAAGAATTGTTGCGGATTTTGGTTCGCCTGGGCAAGTGAAACAAGCGATGCTTGCTGTAAGAACTGCGATTTTATAAGTTCCATTTGCTCTGTTGCGACATCAGCATCTTCGATACGTGATATTGCAGCTTTGTAGTTAGTGATTTGCGATTTAAGCACATTTTCCTGTGCATTGATACGCACCTCAATACCGCCGAGGTACGATGCAACTTTGTTAATATTATCAATAGCCATAGCAAGTGATGAAATAGTTTGAGTAATAGCAGAAGTAGCCCCAACGTTATTAAATATACCAAGATTAGATGCTGAAACTTCGTTCAGGTCTTCAAGGTTCAGACCGGCGACACCAGCAAAGCTTGTTGCAGCACCGGTTAGAGTACCGCGAATAGCACTTGCTTCATTTGTAGCATTCAAGTCGAAGATACCGTCAACGTTGAAATCAGGATTGCTAGTGGTCAGGTCAATTGAAATTTTCATCAATTGGTTGTTAGCGTAGTAGCCAGTAACCCATTCACCGGTGAAGTTGCCTTGAAGTAGTTGCTTGCCGCCGAACACAGTTGAATCTGTGATAAACTGGATTTGCTGAGCAAGGCGGTATGCACCTTTTGCAAGAGCAACTTTTTCGTCTGTACCCAAAGCGCCTGAAGATGCAGTTGCAGCGGCATCCTTGATTTGAGTAACAAGGCTGCTAATCTGGTCGAGAGCATCCTGAGCTATTGATGTAACGTTTTTAGCATCGCCTGCTGAGTTGAGTGCAGCTTTCAATGCACCGTTGCGAGCTTGCAATGCACGTGAAGTAATGTAGCCGGAAACGTCGTCAGCGGCAGAGTTAATTCTCTTGCCTGTCGATAGTCGCAATTGACGTAGAGCAATATTGTTGCTCGACGCCGTAAGAGCGTTGTAAGCATTTTCTGCGGGGATGTTCGTCCGTATTCTTGAATCACCGCTAATTGCTGATGGCATAAGCCCCTCCCAAAGTTAAATGTTTTTTGGTGCCTCCTCCACCAAAAATTATCATCCTATTCGTTTATATTATCGGCAATTTTAAAAAAAACTTTAATAAAAAAGGACGGAAATTTTTCCGTCCCGAAAAATTATTTTTTCACTTATTTTCTTGCTATTTCAGTTAGTTATTATCTGAATAGCTGCAAGAACTGTTGTGGGTTTTGGTTAGCCTGGCTCAACGATACCAATGATGCTTGCTGCAAGAACTGTGATTTAATGAGTTCCATTTGTTCTGTTGCAACGTCAGCATCTTCGATACGTGAAATTGCAGCTTTGTAGTTAGTGATTTGAGATTTCAACATTGCTTCCTGCGAGTTGATACGAACCTCAATACCACCAAGATATGATGCAACTTTGTTGATGTTGTCGATTGCAATTGCAAGCGACTGCAATGTTCTGACAACAGCAGATTTACCAGTTGAATCATTCAAGTAACCGAAGTATCCAAGGTCGGAGGAACTAATATTGTTGAATTCTTCTAGATTCAAGCCGGTTACACCAGCGAAGTTGGTAGAAGCACCTGTTGCGGTTCCACGAACGGCAGTTGCTTCGCTTGTAGCATTCAAATCGAACAAACCATTGACGTTAAAGTCTCTGTTATTAACTGTTAAGTCAATGGAAATCTTCATCAACTCATTGTTTGCATAGTAACCAGTGACCCATTCACCAGTAAAGTTACCTTGAAGTAGTTGCTTGCCGCCAAACACAGTTGAGTCTGTAATAAACTGAATTTGCTGAGCAAGGCGGTACGCACCTTTCGCAAGTGCAACTTTTTCGTCTGTTCCCAAAGCTCCTGATGAGGCAGTTGCAGTAGCATCCTTGATTTGAGCCATTAATGAGTAAATCTGGTCTAATGCATCCTGAGCAATAGAAGTTACGTTCTTTGCATCGCCGGCAGAGTTAAGAGCAGCTTTCAATGCACCGTTGCGAGCTTGCAATGCACGTGAAGTGATGTAGCCCGAAACGTCGTCGGCTGCTGAATTGATACGTTTCCCTGTGGATAGGCGCAATTGACGTAATGCGATGTTGTTGCTTGATGCTGATAATGCATTGTAGGCATTTTCTGCCGGGATGTTGGTGCGAATGCGGCTATCTCCGCTAATTGCTGATGGCATAATAAACCTCCATGTAAATTAATTGTTTTTCGGGCATCCTGCCATCAATATTTATTTAAAGTCCTATCTTCCTGATTTATTTTTCGGCAATTCTCTGAAAAACTTTAGTCCTTCATAGTTTTTTCAGAGTTGCATTTTCTTTACAATCAAATTATCGTCAGCTTTTAATAGAACTTTAGAAATTTTTTTCAATTCATTAATTTTTTTACTGCATCAAGTATTTTTTCAGGTCGAAGATGCTCCAAACAGAAATATTCTTCGTTTATGCACTTTGGGCTGAAAAAGCACTTGCATTCTTTGTCCGGCTCGACTATTTCGCCACGTCCGTATAGCTCAAATTCGTGTTTGTTGAATATGTTGTTCATCAGAACAACTTTTTTCCGCAGTCCAATTGCTATATGCAGTCCCATTGTAACAGCAGTAACCACCAAATCGCATTGATTAACAAGCGAAATGAACGTATTTAAGTCGAAGTAGCCATAATAAAGAGCGCCGCTTTCGCGTGAAATAATTGTATTTTGCTCGTGCTCTTGTTCGCCACCCAATAGAATAGGCGTATAACCTTCGGATTGGAGCATTTTGGCAAGTTCTATCCAATATTCCTGCTTCCAAAGTCGGGACACCCACCGAGCGCCGCAACCCGTATTAAGCCCAATTATTCCTTTTCCTGTTTTGGGAATATCCCATTGCTTGTCTGTTTTTATTTCAAGTTCGTATTCTTCGCCCGCAAATTCATATCCGCAAATTTCAAATATTTCTTGCAGATAATTCTTTGTGTTTGCTTTATTGACATCATCGAATAACCCTGTCAGGTATTTGTGCATTGCACGTTGGTTTGCAAGCATTGGCTTGCCTTCGACAAGTGTGAACCCATCGATATAATCGGCGTTCAGTTGCGATGCGAGCGCGCAAGCGTGATGGTCTTTGTCGAGATTTATTACCTTGAAAAAATGCACGCTGCGCAGACTTATCACAGATTCAAGATTAAATTGCAGAACTCTATCGACTGACGACGGAATAACTTCGGGCGAGTTTGTTACCCACCAAAGCAAACATTTCGGGAATTCCTGTTTTATGCGTTTGATAAGCGGTGTTGTTCGGATTACATCACCAATAGCACCAAGCTTAATGATAAGTATGTTTTCTTTCGAAGGTGAGTATTCGGGGCAATTTTGGCAATGGTAGCCACTTTTTTTATGCGGTCGGCAGGGAATATCTCCGCGAAAATACCTGCAATCTTCTTTGAACAGCACTTTTTCACCTATAATGAGTATTTCAACAATAGCATAAAATTGAGTACGGGAACAATTTGCTCTTTCTTTTCAAAATATTGAAGCGGGGTTAGCAATTCCCCGCGTTTATTGTCTCGTGGGAACAAATTCAATACGCCAACGCCAATAGATGCATCAATTTTCAGTTTAGATTTCAGTTGCCCTTCTAATCCTAATCGGGCAAAGCTCCCGATGCGAAAGGCACCCGATTTTCTATTGACGACGTAAGAAGTGTCGCGGTTTTCCGCGTTACGCCAGTGGTCGCGGTAGGTAAGATCCGAGCGTGTAATTATATTGCCACGCACATCTGCACCAGCGTAAATATCAGTTTTTGCCCAATCTAAATGAGTAATCACGTAATACAACCCTGAGCCAATCGAAAGATTATGCACT
>JAKIZO010000070.1 GCA_022707965.1 Bacteroidota bacterium | reverse complement strand
CGATTGTTGCGAGTGCGTTTTTCAATGCGGTTTCGGATATATCGCAGATAGAGACATCAAATCCGTACTGAGCGAAAACGTGAGCAATTCCATTGCCCATTGTGCCCGCACCGACAACTAAAATTTTTGTGATTTCCATAAATTTCCGAAATGATATTAATAATTTTGTTAAAACTAAACATTAAACGTTAATGATTAATCAGATATTTTATATTTTTGTAAAAAACGATATAAATTTTATGAAATATTGCTTTTTAGTTGATAATAATATCCCGCAATTGCCCGAAATATTGGAGCAAATTGGTGAAGTGTATAGGTTCGAAGGTAGGACGCTTACAAACGAGATGGTAAAACAAAGCAAAGCTAATATTCTGCTGGTTCGCTCTACTACTCAGGTAAATCAAAAACTGCTAAACGACACGGAAATAATGATTGTTGGGACAGCTACTTCGGGTTCGGAACATCTGGACAAGGAATATCTGAGCTCGCAAGGAATTCAGTATTTTGATGCGATTGGTTCGAATGCTCTGTCTGTTGCGGAATATTGTATCTTTTGCATACTCAATTGGGCTGCGGAAATCAATGTAGATTTGAAAAGCAAGGTTCTGGGAATAATTGGCTATGGAAATGTTGGTAAGAGATTGGCAGCAATAGCAAAGCACATTGGATTAAAAGTTGTCGTCAACGACCCACCGCTTTTAGAAAGCAATCCAGAAAAATTGGGAAACGAAACACATTTAGAACTAAACGAAATTATAAAGGTAGCAGATATTCTTACAAATCACGTTCCATTAACATTTAGTGGTAAGCACAAAACACATAATTTGATTGATTATGATTTGCTGGGAAATGTAAAAGAAGGGACTTTACTGCTTCACACTTCGCGTGGCGGTGTAGTTAATGAAGATAGTTGGGTTGAAATGGCAAACAACGGACAAATAAAGGTTGTTGCGGACGTTTGGGAGAATGAGCCTTACGCAAGTAGCAAATCTGTATCTGCTGCAATAGTAGCCACACCGCACATTGCGGGGCATTCCTATGATGCAAAATTGCGAGGGAGCCTGATGTTAGCAAAATCGCTCGAAAAAATATTAAAAGTGAAATTAGACCCTTCGCAACTTGAAATTGAGATTAATTCAAACAAAAAGCAAGTATTTGAATTGAGTAAACAAGAAATTTATGAATTGCTAAAAAATAAAAGAATACTTGAAACAAGTCGGGAATTTAAAAAGTTCGCTTCTGATGAAGCAATTGCGAGCAATTTCGAAAAAATGAGAAAAGAATATCCAAAAATAAGGGAATGTTTTTACGATTTTGCATTTATTTTGTAACAAAAAAGTGAATAATTACGTATAAATTATATTTAATTTTTCATTTATTATAAAAATGGGTTTATTTATGAAAAAATTGTTTTTTGTACTTGCCTTGTTTGCAATCAGCATAACAAGTGCATTTTCTCAGCCTATCAAGCAAAGGAGTATGGACGAGCTGCTCCCATTCGACCCGAATGTAAAAATTGGTGTTCTTGACAATGGGTTGAAGTATTACATACGGCACAACAAATTACCCGAGAACCGTGCCGAGCTTCGATTAGTAGTCAAGGCGGGTTCGGTGCAAGAAGACGATGACCAGCAGGGGCTTGCACACTTTATCGAACATATGTGTTTCAACGGCACCAAGAATTTCCCAAAGAATGCATTAGTGAACTTTCTTGAAGAAACAGGTATGAGGTTTGGTGCTGATATAAATGCAAACACAGGATTCGACAGAACGTATTATCTGCTGACTATACCTCTGGACAAGCCAGGATTGCTCGAACGCGGATTGCAGGTGCTTGAAGATTGGGCACACAATGTAACGTTCGACCCCGAGGAATTAGAGAAAGAGCGTGGCGTAATTTTAGAAGAATGGAGATTATATCGCGGTGCACAGGAAAGAGTGATGAAACAGCACTATCCTTATATTTTCAAAGATTCGAAGTATGCAGAAAGATTGCCAATTGGCGACACAGCAGTAATACTTAACGCACCACGAGAAACTTTCCTTCGCTTCTATAAAGAATGGTACCGCCCAGATTTAATGGCAGTTGTTGCGGTTGGTGAATTTGATGTTATTGAAGTTGAAAAGATGATACGTGAAAAATTTTCACGTATTCAGATGCCTGAAAACTTCCGTCCACGTGTTGAATACCCAATTCCACCGCACAAAGGAATGCTTGTATCAATTGCAAAAGACCCCGAACTACCGATGCCCAATATTTCAGTAATTTACAAGTTTCCAGGAAGAGACCAATCTACTTTCGGCGGATACCGTCAGGGAATTATTGACAATTTAATCAATCAAATGATTAATATGCGTATTCAAGAAATAATGCGCAAGCCAAATCCACCGTTTTTGTATGCTGGCGCAGGTGTGGGCGATTTTATGGCAGGACTCGCTGCTTTTAACGTTGTTTCAGTTTCAAAAACAGATGATATTTTGAAAGGCTTGGAAGCAGTTCTTACGGAAGCATACAGAATGAAACAATTTGGATTTACAAAATCTGAATTGGAGCGTGCAAAAGAATCAATGCTTAAGAATATGGAAAGTGCTTTAAAAGAAAAAGACAAGACTAAATCTGCTGATTATGCTGATGAATATTTCAGAAACTTCTACGAAAAAGAAGGTATGCCAGGCATAGAGTTCGAATATCAGTTGTATCAGGAATTTATACCAACAATTACATTGGAAGAAGTAAATAAGTACGCTCAGGCATTAGTTGCAGAAGATAATAAAGTAGTATTGGTTAGCGTTCCAGATAAACCTGAAATAAAAGTTCCTACTGAGCAGGAAATTCGTTCACTATACACAAAAGTATCGACTGCAAAATTAGAGCCGTACAAGGATGATGCAACCGATAAACCATTGATGTCGAAATTGCCAAAGCCAGGTAAGATTGTAGAAGAGAAGAAAACGGGTAAATTTGACATCATTGAAATGAAGCTTTCGAATGGTGCAAGAGTACTTGCAAAGAAAACTGATTTCAAAAACGACGAGGTATTATTCCGTGCGTGGAGCCCTGGCGGAACTTCACTTGCAAAGGACGAAGATTATCTATCGGCAATGTTTGCAGCAGATATTATTGACGAAGGTGGAATTTCTGAATTTTCTGCAACTCAATTGCAAAAGATGCTCACAGGGAAGATCATTAACATAAGTCCAAGCATTGATGAACTAACAGAAGGATTTAGCGGCAGCTACGCTCCAAATGATGCTGAAACATTCTTCCAGTTGTTGCATCTATATTTTACAGCACCAAGAAAAGATGAAGAAACATTCAAAGCGTTAGTAAGCCGTCAAAGAGAAGCAATTCGCAACTCCAAGCGTCGTCCGGAAACTGTTTTCCAGGATACTGTTACAGCAGTTTTATTTGGCTACCACCCAAGATATATGCCGCTTAATGCCAAAGATATGGACAAGGTGAATCTGGACAAGGCAGTTGAGTTCTTCAAGGATAGATTTGCTGATGCAAGCGATTTCACATTCATTTTTGTCGGCAATTTCGACCTGAAAGAATTGAAAAAATACATTGAAACTTATATAGCAAGCTTGCCAAGCAAAAAACGTAATGAAAAATGGCGTGATTTAGGAGTAAATTATGCGAAAGGACCTTTGACGAAAGAAGTGGTTAAAGGGATTGAACCAAAGAGCTCGGTTAGACTTACAATTGCTGACAATTTTGATTACAACCCCGATAATATATTGAAGTTCAACGCTATGATGGAAGTGTTCAACATTCGCTTGCGTGAAGTAATTCGCGAGGACAAAGGTGGTGTGTATGGCATACGTGCAATACACAGAGTAAATCAGTATCCAAATCCACGATATACTATCAGCATTGTTTTCGGAACTGGTCCGACACGTGTCGAGGAACTTATCAATAGTGCGTTTGAAGTGATTGATGAAGTGCAAAAGCAAGACGTAAGCGACGAAAACTTCACAAAAGTAAAAGAGATTCTGAAAAGAGAGTTTGAAACAAATCAAAAAGAAAATCAGTTTTGGTTGAGCTATATTTATAATTCTGATTATAACAAATTAGATGTAGGACGATTAGCAAAATACACTGAAAACGTAGATAAATTAACAAAAAATGATATAAAAGAAGCAGCAAAGAAATACTTGAAGAAAGATAAAGTTATGCGATTTATCCTAAATCCCGAGCAATAAAGATAATCCATACAGAAAGAGTTTGTCTAAATAGACAATTTAAAAAAGGTTATATCTTAATTGCGATGCTTAGAACCTTCGGAAGGGCGAGAACCTTCCGAAGGTTTTTTATAATGGTAGCACAGATATTTCTGTCTGTGAATGCTTTCGGAATGAAAATTGCTTTTTTGCTCAGGGTTTTCTCGTAATTACCAGGCTTGGAACCTTCCGAAGGTTTGAAACCTTCGGAAGGTATATGAAAAATTAGCAACATTTACCATTGAGAAGGTATTTATTCCAGTCGATGCCG
>JAKIZO010000006.1:62267-66435 GCA_022707965.1 Bacteroidota bacterium | reverse complement strand
AGACGAAGACCAGGAGAACGGCAATTCTATCGTGTTCAAAAATCACAGTGTCGATGATTTCGTAAATGCTTTCAAACGTGCATTCAATCTATTTGCAGATAAAGATAAATTACACAATTTAATCGAACGAAATATGAGCAAAAATTATTCCTGGCAAAATTCTGCACTTCAATACGACGAGATTTATAGAAACATTATTAAAGAACAAAATGCTTAACCATAAGATTATGAAACGTCAAAATTTTGCCTATACATTTTTGCTTCTGGCTTTTGCACTTTTCTCTTGCAACGAAGCTCCTACTCCTCTGGGGTTTTCCCTCGTTCAGGATACAGTGGAGCTCTACGCAATAAATAGCTTCGAACTTCCTCTAATTGAAAAAGAAGAAACATATTTTCTTCCTTTAAATTATGTCAATCCTGGTTTTTCTCTCATAGGTGAAGCAAATGGATATAAATCAGGCGTCGTTATCCGTTTTTCAGGAATTCCCGACACACTTACCTACGTTACTGAAAATGATATAATCGAGTGTGCACTAAATTTACAACCCGAAAGATATGCTCTTGGCGACACTTTAGGGTCAAACTATCTCTCATTCAGTGTTTACGAAAATACAAGTATGTGGGTAATCGAAACCTCCGCCGAAGATTTCTTCCAGAAAAAGTTCCAGAAGCATACTCCAATGTCAACCTTTTCAGGCTCAGTTCCTCGAAAAGACACAATGGATAAAATTATCGTTGATTTCGATAAAGCATTATTGCTCGATTGGTTCAAAAAACAAGCTGAAAAAAAAGACACTATTTGGGGCATTTCCATTATTCCAAATAGCGATTCCAAAATTATCAGCCAGTTCTACGGTTCTGGCTCGCATCCTCGACTTGCTCCTTTTGTCCGTGTGATTTTCAACAACACAAAATCGAATAAAGTTGATACTCTATATTTAGAATCTGCAATGGAAAAGAATTTCTCCATCACAGATAATAAGTTAGATGATAATCGCCTTACTTTGCTGGGTGCCATTTGTTATAAACCAAGACTTTCTTTCGATATTTCCTCTATCCCAAAATTTGCTGGTATTCACAAGGCAGAACTTCATCTCCCCATCGATAGAAGTAAATGCTTTTCTGCTAATGTTTCGCTCGATACTATTATTCGATTGGACTACTTCGAAAACGAAACAGACGAGATTAACAAAAAATCTCCCAAATATTACTATTACGGCATTAGAAACACAGGAAATGATGTTTTCAAAGTATATTCTTTAACCTCTCTACTAAGCTACTGGAATAGAAATACAGGCAAAGGCTCGCTATCGGTGAATTTTGAAAACTCTACAAGCCAATATAGATTGAACAAATTTTCTTTCTATACTTCAAATGAACCAGATTCAACTAAAAGACCTAAATTGATTGTTATTTACTCAGTCCTTAAAAAAAAGGATTAATATACGATGAAAGTTAAATATATTGTTCTTCTACTGGTTGCAATCGTCCCTGATAAGTTATTTTCACAAGGCGGGTCGAACTATTCATCTATTGGTATTGGCGACCTTTTCCCATCAACTAATGCGGCTTATCAAGCAATTGGTTCAACTTTTATCTCTGTCCCCGCAGAAAACAGCATAAATGTAAAAAATCCTGCTATGTGGTCTGTTGCTTCTTCCACTCGCATCCTGTTGGGATACAATTTCAATCAGCATTTGAATGAAACTTCCGATGAAACGCTTCTCCAAAATAACGGCAAAATCAGTGGTCTATTCACTATTTTTAATATTGACAAATCTCTTGGAATTTCCGTTTGTTTTGGGCTTCATTCATATTCTAACATTAATTATTTGGTTTCGAATAAATTTACAATTGAAAAGGACGGACTTACCCAAACAGGCAAAAATACTTTCCAAGGTAGTGGCGGTCTTTCCAGTGCATATTTAGGTGCTTCTGCCAAAATTATTGATAATCTCGCAGTCGGTGCTTCCACTTTTGCAGTGTTCGGACCCATCAAAAACTCTGTTTATACAGAATTCGACGATTACTATTCTTATAATTATGAAGTTATCAAATCTGATTATGCAACTTCCTGGGGTGCCCGCTTTGGCGCTTATTACAATTACGAAAATTTGCATATCGGAGCATTTTACGAATATGTTGATGATATTAAATTCAAACGTGAAACTCAGTTTTCTTCAACTGTTATTAC
Source organism: Bacteroidota bacterium (assembly GCA_022707965.1). Taxonomy (GTDB): domain Bacteria; phylum Bacteroidota; class Ignavibacteria; order Kapaibacteriales; family UBA2268; genus JAKIZO01. The sequence continues at coordinate 64,241 of JAKIZO010000006.1, read as the reverse complement.
CGACACAATTATTAAATCCTCTTTCACAGAAAAATTCCCATCTCAATACGGTGTTGGATTGTCCTATAAAACAGGTAAGTTTCTGCTTTCGTCCGATTTTATGATGATGAAATTTAAAGATTTTGGCTATAACCCAATTAGCAACTCAGAATTTACCGATGCTTATAAATTGTCATTTGGTGCAATTCGCTATGGCAGTGCAAGCCGTTTCTCTGATTTATTAGATAGAATTAATTACAAAGCTGGAATTTATTACCAGAAACTGTACTACAAGATTAATAACCAGGACATAAAGGAATTGGGAGTTAGTTTGGGTGGAGAAATTCCCCTCGGTAGTGGTGGCATATTAGATGTTGCGGTTGTCCTTGGCAATCGCGGTAAAGCAAATGATTATCTCATTAATGAATATTTCGGTAGGCTTTTTGTCGAAATCAGCGTCGGTGAAATTTGGTTCAAACCATTTAAACGTAGATACGAATAGGAGGAATTATGCAAAATAATAATTTACGTTCGACAACGGTAATTGGCGTAATTCGCGATGGACGCTGCGCTATGGGGTCGGATGGTCAAGTTACCTTCGGAAATACTGTATTGAAGCATAATGCAAGAAAAGTCAGAAAAATATACAACAACACTATTCTTTGCGGTTTTGCAGGTGCTACTGCCGATGCTTTTACTCTGCTTCAACGCTTCGAGGAAAAAATTGAATCCCATCGTGGCAATTTATATCGTGCCTCAATCGAACTTGCCAAAGATTGGCGAACAGACCGCTATTTGCGACGTCTCGAAGCTATGCTTGCTGTTATGACAAACACCGAAGCATTGCTCATTAGCGGCACTGGCGATGTCATCCAACCCGAGGATAATATCCTTGCCATTGGCTCGGGTGGTCCGTACGCACTTTCCGCAGCACAAGCTTTAATCAAACACTCTAATCTTTCTGCTCGTGATATTGTGGAAGAATCCCTAAAAATTGCGGGTAATATTTGTATTTATACTAATCTTGCTATTACCATCGAAGAATTATAATTGTATGTTTAATTTTTGAGCTTTTATACTATGAATCAAAACGAATTATCACTGCAACAAAAAGAAACAAATATATCTGATAGTTATCTTACTCCAAGGCAAATAGTTGCCGAACTCGATAAATACGTAATCGGTCAGGACGCTGCCAAAAAAGCCGTTGCCATTGCCTTGCGTAATCGCTGGCGCCGCCAACGCGTTCAGGATAAAATCAAAGATGAGATTAATCCAAACAACATTATTATGATTGGTCCAACCGGTGTGGGCAAAACTGAAATTGCTCGTCGCCTTGCTAAACTTGCCGGCGCTCCTTTTGTAAAAGTCGAAGCTACTAAATTCACTGAAATCGGCTACGTCGGGCGCGATGTCGAATCTATGGTCCGCGACCTTGTGGAACGTTCCGTTGCTATGGTTCGCGAGGAAAAAACAAAAGAAAAACTCAATGAAGCTCAAATTTTAGCCGAAAATAGAATCCTTGATATTTTAATTCCGCCAATCACAAGAGGTCCTTCTTTCGACACTGCTACCGATAGTGAAATAGAAGAAAATCACCGAACTCGCGAACATTTCCGGGAAATGCTCCGTCGTGGCACCCTCGATGAACGCCATATTGAAATTGATGTCGTCGTCGACCAGGTTCCATCAATGCAAATCCTCGGTCCAATCGGTCTGGACGAAATGGGAATGAACTTGCAAGACCTTTTCGGCAGTATGATGCCAAAAAAAAGCAAGAAAAGACGTCTCAAAATAGCCGATGCTAAAAAAGTCCTTCAAAAAGAAGAAGCCGAAAAACTTATTGATATGGATGCAGTAATTCGTGAAGCACTCCAAAAAGCTGAAAATAACGGTATAATTTTTATTGACGAAATTGATAAAATTGCTTCACGTGGCTCGGGCGGACACGGTCCCGAAGTTAGCCGCGAAGGTGTTCAGCGCGACCTTTTGCCT
>JAKIZO010000006.1:41117-62257 GCA_022707965.1 Bacteroidota bacterium | reverse complement strand
CCAGCACATTCTTTTCATTGCTTCGGGTGCCTTCCACGTTTCTAAGCCATCAGATTTGGTGCCCGAGCTTCAAGGTCGCTTTCCAATCCGTGTTGAGCTGAAAAGCTTGACAGAAGAAGACTTCGTCAAAATCCTTACTGTCCCCGAAAACGCATTAATTAAGCAATATAAGGCACTTGCTGCTGCCGAAAATATCGAACTTACCTTCGATGATAGCGCTATTCGCGAAATTGCTTCCATTGCTGCTCGTGTCAACGAACAAATTACTAATATCGGCGCTCGTCGACTTCACACTATAATGACCACTTTGCTTGAAGACATCCTCTTCAACGCACCTGATAACATTTCTGACAGAAATATAGTTATCGATGCTGAAATGGTACGCAAAAATCTCAATAACATTGTTGATAATAGTGATTTAAGTAGATATATCCTTTAATAAATATGGAAAAAAAAGAATTAGCTAAAAGAATATACGAAGCTGCCTATATTACAGGCAGTTTCGTTTTGCGTTCAGGCAAAATCAGCAATGAATACTTCGATAAATATCGCTTCGAATCGCAGCCTGAATTGCTTGCCTCTATCGCTCGATTTATGTCTGAACTTATTCCTGATAATATTGATTATTTAGCTGCATTAGAAATGGGCGGAATTCCAATTGCCACTGCTTTGTCTCTTCGGACGGGTATTCCCGTTGTTTTTGTCCGCAAAGAAGCAAAAAAATATGGCACCTGCAAATTAGCCGAAGGGCTCGATATCCAGAACAAACGCCTACTAATAGTCGAAGATGTTGTTACCTCTGGCGGTCAGGTTGTTATTTCTGCAAATGATTTGAGAAATCTTGGGGCAATTGTAAGTTCCGCAATCTGCGTAATTGACAGACAATCTGGTGGCAAAGAGCATTTGAAGAATAACGAAATTGACTTGATTTCACTTTTTACTATGGACGAACTCAAACAAGCTTAATCTTCAAACGAAATGGGCTCCCACAATTCACCTTCGCAAGGGGGCTCATTTCTTGTTACGTGCACATCTAATATTTTGCATAATTGGCTCGATGGCTCAAAGTGCTTGCACTTCCCACACAATGTATCTTTTTGGAAATTCGCTATGCGTTTCTGATATTGTTCGTATTGTTTATAAGCAGGGTATATCGCCAAAAACCATACAAGAAATGCAGTTATCCACCACATTCCTCTCATATCAAGATATTCTACCCCAAAAAATGATAATAAAATAAGCACTGCGCTTCTTAGCAATGCTCCAAATACTATCGCTCCGACTGTTATTTTCGGTTCATGATAGTCGTCTTCTTCCGATGGTGGTCGGAAAAAGAACATATCGATTATTTTCTCTGTAAAACTCGTAGCTATCTCTTTAATTGATTTACCAGTTCTTCATAAATTTTTCTTACGCTTCTATCCGTTGCTAAATAATTATCTATTGCCTGGCAAGAGTGAAGTACTGTTGAGTGGTCACGCCCACCAAATGCCGCACCAATTTGTTTTAAAGATAAATCCGTGAACTGTTTCGCAAGAAAGATTGCCATTTGTCGAGCGAATGCAATCTCGTGTTTTCTTACCTTCGATTCCATTAATTCAATTGATATTTTCAGCTTACTTGAAACAGCCTTTTTTATCTCATCAATGCTAATCAATGAACCATCATCGAAATTTGAGCTTCCGAAAATCACTTCTTTTGCCAGGTCAATTGAAAGCTCTCTCTTATCAAACGTGATTTTCGCTAATAATCCAATTAATGCACCTTCTAACTCTCGAACACTTGATTTAACGTTCCCTGCAATAAATTCGAGCACGTTAAGCGGTATATCAATTCCTTCGTCTTCGCTTTTTCTCTTGATTATTGCCAATCGTGTTTCAAAGTCGGGCTGATGAATATCCGCAATTAGCCCCCATTGAAATCTTGAAATCAACCTTGCATCAATATCAGTCAATTCTTTTGGGGAACGGTCGCTTGCAAAAATTAATTGCTTTTTAGATTGATAAAGGTCATTGAAAGTATGGAAAAAATGGTCTTGTGTCTTCTCTTTCCCTGTCAAAAACTGAATATCATCAACTATTAGCACATCTACATCTCTATATAGTGCCGCAAACTCGTGAATTTTGTTATTCTGTATTGCATTAATAAAATCAATTGTAAATCGTTCACTGTTTGTGTATAATACCTTTTTATTAGGCTGTTCCCTTACAATTTTATTTCCAATTGCCTGAATAATATGAGTTTTGCCCAGTCCCGTCCCACCATAAATAAATAGTGGATTAAATCTTGTTTCGCCTGGTGCATTGCTCACTGCCATTGCCGCCGAGTATGCTAATTGGTTGCAATCGCCCACAACGAAATTTTCAAATGCATACCTTGAATTTAAATTGCTGTTAAAAGGTTTTTCTTGCTTAACTATATTATTAATTGGATATTTTAATCCCGGCAGTAATATTGTCTTGCTTTCAGTCGCCTTTTTGCTTTCCTCGACCACTACTTCATATTGTAATTTTGCGTCCTTGCCAATTATTATCTCTATCGTTTTCTGCAATAAATCATAATAATGCGTCTCTATCCATTCATAAAACCATTGGCTTGGAACCAATATTGTAAGCTTCTCGTCGCTCCATTTCTTTGCTCTAATTGGCTTAAACCACGTTAAAAACACTTGCCTATCAACATTATCTTGAATGAACTCTAAACATTTATCCCATAATTCAGCTGCTTTTCTGTCCGTTGTTTCCGGTAAATGATGATTAAATTTTGATTTATCAGTAATTTCCATCTCCGGAAACAATGAAATACTTCTTTCAAGCATCTGTTCCAATTCTTTCTCCTCAATAATCTTGTTAAACCTCACTTTTCTCAAAAAAGGGATAAAACCCCATCTAAAAACTGTGCCAAAATCTTGTTTTTAGTAAAAAATCTAATATTTTCTTCTATTCTTTTATAAAGGAGCTTATTTGCCGCTGAATACTTGTAAATAAATTACCATACTCAACCATTGTCTTTATAAATTATGTTTCATCCTTTCACAAGTAAATATCATAATAAAAAAATAATCAAACAAATAAAAAAATTCAGTTTAAAAATTTTAATTTTTGGTTATCTAAAAGTTTATTTAATACAATAACTTACAAAATCAGATTTTTTCATAATTTACTGTTCATTTTTGAACAAATCGAATTGTTAAAAAATTATTAAGAAAAAAATAAAAAAAGTATTTTGATGTTATGATTTTTTTATAATTGCTTGTAAAATAGTAGCCTTACGCTCGTGGCGAATAATTTACATCGTAAATTGCTTTTGATTTTTAATGACTTAATTACAATATGACGAAATTGTTATTTTTATGACTAAATCATTAAAAAGTATTCATTGTTCGGAATTGAACGGCTATTTATACTTTATTTTTAAGTATAAAATAATTGATGCAAAGATTAGGGAAAAGATATTCGCGATTATAATCGGAAGATTTATCAATAGAATGCCATAAGTTAGCCAGAGTATCAAACCAACTACAAAAATAACATACATATATAATGAAATATCTTTTGTATGCCTGGTTTTAATTACCCTAACTGCTTGCGGTATAAATGCGCTTGTTGTCATTATCGCGGCAAGCAAGCCTATTATTGTTTCAATCGTCATCGGAATAGTCCCGTCCTAATATCTTTGTGTCTGGAATATCGTTTATAATCTGATGATAAAAAAGTAAATCCATAGTCTTGTCTAAAGCGTTTTCTATTTCTTCGCTCCATTTCCAAATGATTTCTCCGCTTCTCTGCTGATATTTAGTTCTTTCAGCGTTTTCATTGATTGTTTCATAATTTGTTAGCAATTTATCTTTAATACTATTGGTAAGTTCAATCATATCAGCGTTTTCTATTTCGCCCGAAGTAACCCAAAAAGCAATAGGCAAAGGAAATTCAAATGCATCGAACCATTCTTCGCTTATGTCTATCGAAAACTCTCCCGCTTGCTCAGCAAAACAAGAAATATAAGCATCGACCTCATCTTTACTTACTTTGTCTGACGAAATTTTAGTGTGAATATCAAATTTCTCTGCAAGTAGCAATTGTATAATCGACTTCAGATAATAATTCGCATCTTCAAAATAAATACTATCAATGGAATTCAAGTTTTGCTTAAATGATAATGTTAATAATTCAGCGTATCCTTTTGTTGCCAATGCTGTTGATGGAATTATTCGCCAATCGCCCTTCTTCGATATTCTTGCCAATGCTGTTGGAGTAAGCAAAGCAATCTCCACTTGATTGCTTTGCAGCAGGTCGGCTGCTTTTTCTTCCGTTGTTTTGATTAGAAAACCGTCCGAACCAATATTATTATATAATGGCTCGAATAGCTTGTTCTCTATGACTGCAATTTTATATTTCATTTTTAACCCTTTACAAAAATACAAACTATTATCCAATATTCTAAATTCAATTCATTCCCAATTATTAATATTTAATGAACAAAAATGAAAAAAATTTTTGAAAAGTATATGCTATTTTTGTAAATTTGTCATCTTGAAAATTAATTAAATACTATTTTTTAGTTAATTTAAGTTGTTTAATAACTTTTGAGTTGGGGAAATATATGACAAAAGCAGATATTGTAGATGAAATTGCAAAAGCTACGGGACTGACTAAAATTGAAACCAAGTCCGTTGTTGATGGTGTTTTTGCAAGCATAGTGAAAGCGATTTCCGAAGGTAAAAGAATAGAATTACGTGGGTTTGGTGTGTTCAAAGCAAAAAGTCGTAAGCCAAGAATGGCTCGTAACCCGAAAACAGGCGAAGTTGTTCAGCTTGAAAAAAGATATGTCCCTGTTTTCAAGCCTTCTCCCGAATTTCTCAGCAAAGTAAATGAAATGATGAAACAAACTGAAAATTAATATATTTTTTCATTTTCCTTGGAGTAGAAAATGCCCTGTGGTAGAAAAAGAAAACGCCATAAAATGGCTACTCACAAACGTAAAAAGCGTTTGCGCAAGAATAGACACAAGAAGCGTAAGTAATTAATATCCTAAAAAAGCGTTTTACTTTTTGTGAAACGCTTTTTTAAAATTTGTTTGAGGAATATATGAAAAATATCCTTATTTCTGGTGCTTCAAGAGGAATTGGCTGGGCACTTTTGCAAAAGTATTTGAAGGAAGGTTGTCGAGTTTTCGCTCTCTCTCGAAATACACTAAACTTTTCTCCTCTCAAAGAGCAATTTCCAAACGCTTTTGATTATTCATCGTGCAATGTTGCTATTCAATCTGATGTAGAAATTGCAATTCAAAACGCTACAAACTTCCTTAATAATATTGATTTAGCCATTCTCAATGCCGGTATCAGCGGCTCCGAAAGTTTCGAAAATTTCTCCTCGGACAAATATAAAGATATTTTCAACACCAATCTTTTTGGTGTTTTGCACTTTTTTGAATATTTAATCCCTCTAATGAAAAAAAATAATGGCGGAACAATCGCTGTAACAAGTTCTTTGGCTGATGTTCGTGGTTTCGCAGGCAGCGCCGCCTATTCCAGCAGCAAAGCTGCTCTTACCCGCACATTAGAAGCTGCTCGTGCCGAACTTCATCGCCATAATATCAAAGTCGTTACAATCCGCCCCGGCTTTGTTCGCACCGATATGACCGCAAAAAATCGCTTCCCCATGCCATTTATGATTGAGCCCGACCAGGCAGCCGAAATAATCTTCAATGCCCTCGAAACTGGCAAATCGCGAATTAATTTCCCTTTGCCAACCTACTTGATTACAAATCTTCTGCAAATTATGCCCGACGCTCTATTCGACTTTGTTATGAAATTTTATAAGGTTTCTATTGATGAGTAGTTTCGAGTGGTTAGTTGTTGGTCTTGGCAATCCGGGAACTAAATACGAAAGAAACAGACATAACATCGGCTGGATGGTAATCGACAACCTAATAGAAAAATACAATCTCTCGCTTTCAGAGGAAAAAAAAGCCCATATCGCACAACTAAATTATAAAAGAAAAAATGTAATTCTTGCTAAACCAACCACCTATATGAACCTTTCCGGCAAAGCTGTTCAATCACTTAAAATTAAATTCAAAATACCTAATGAAAGAATAATTGCCATCGTAGACGACTACAATCTTCCGCTTGGAAAACTTCACCTGAAATTCGGTGGTAGCGACGCCGGACACAACGGAATTGCCTCGATTATTCAGGAAATTAACGATAAAAATTTCTACCGATTACGTTGCGGAATTGGCAATGATTTTCCGAAAGGTATGCTGGTGGAATATGTTCTATCCAATTTCAGAAATGATGAAGCAGATACACTAAATTTAATGATACAAAAAGCAGTGCAATCTATCGAAACAGTTATAGAATTTGGTGCTGCCCGTGCTATGACATTGATTAATTCCGAACGTTTATGGAAATCTAAAAGCAATAATCAAGAGGTGCTCAATGATTGATTTCTCGAAATATCCGCTACCAAATAGAATGCGCCACCATACTTCACCCAATTTTTATCTTCCCGCAAGCGAATTGCAAATCATTCCCAAAGGCTATCCTCCTCTAATTGATAAAATTGATTGGTCTAATCACTTTGCAAATTCGCAACCGCCCGATTTGCTCGATATTGGCTGTGGTCGTGGCAAGTTTCTGTTAGATATGTCCTTTCGCCTCCCTCAGAAAAATATTTTGGGAATTGAGGTGCGTCCTTTGCCCGTTGAGTGGTTGCAAAATGTAATAAAAGGCGAAAACTTGCCTAATGTCTCTGTCCTTCGCTACTCTGTTGTCAACGGGTTACCTTTTATCGAAGACAACAGCATTGAAGAAGTCTTTTATTTATTCCCTGACCCCTGGCCTAAAAAAAAGCACATTAAACGTCGTGCCTTCAACCTTGATTTCGTTCGCGAAGTTCACCGCATTTTGAAAAAACAAGGCAAACTCTTGCTTGCAACAGATGTTCCCGAAGTCCATGCTTATCATTTAGAAATATTAAACGAGTTCAAACTATTCGAAATCCAAATAATTGAAAACGACGCAGATTGGGATTATCCCGTAACAAATAAAGAAGATTTTTGTCGTCGCGTTGGGATTCCTTTTTATCGTATTATTTGTGTAAAATAATATGTTAGGTCTGCTCTCACCCGAGATATTAATCAAAGCATATTGCTCTGGATATTTCCCGATGGCTCAATCGCGGTATGGTCCCGTTTATTGGCACTTTCCAGAATTGCGAGCTGTATTTTTGCTTCCCGAATACAAAATACCTCGTAAAATAATAAAAAGCATTAAAAATCATAATTTTCATTTCACTATCAATGCTAATTTCGAATTTGTCATCGAACAATGCTCGAATAGGGAAGACACCTGGATTTCCGACGAAATTATCGAAGCTTATATCGAACTCCATCGTCTTGGTTATGCTCATTCTGTGGAAGTATGGCAAGAAAATGAAATTTGCGGTGGGCTATACGGTGTGTCCATTGGTTCAGCGTTCTTTGGCGAATCAATGTTTAATACAATTAGCAATGCTTCAAAAGCTGCCTTCTGCTTCCTTGTTAATCATCTAAAAAATCGCAATTTTCATTTTATCGATTCTCAGTATATCAATCATTTCACCGCACAACTTGGTGCTATTGAAATTAGCAGCAATAAATACTTGAAATTGCTAAACAAGGCAATTTCGCAAGAAAATTCCTTCGTCTAATAGTAAATTTATATGAGAAACCTAAATTTGGCTTAGATTACAAATATTTCCCGCACCAATTGTAATAAATACATCACCATCTTTTAAAATATCAGACAATTGTCTTCTCAGTTCATCTAATGTTGGGATATACAAGACATTTTTGTGCCCATATTTCATTGCTCCATCGGCAATTAACTTCCCTGTTATTCCTTCGATTGGCTGTTCTCGTGCGGGATATACATCTGTAATAATAATTACATCTGCATCATCAAATGATGCTGCAAATTGCTCGTGAAGATGCATTGTCCTTGTGTATGTGTGTGGTTGGAATGCCGCAACAATTCTTCTATTCCAGCTGTTCCGTGCTGCTTTCAACACAGCTTTCACCTCTGTCGGGTGGTGAGCATAATCATCAACATATAATACTCCGTCCTTTTCGCCTTTAATGTCGAACCTGCGAAATACTCCTTTGAATTCTTGCAAAGCAGAATTAATCACTTCAAATTCTATATTCAATCCACGAGCAACTGTTATCGCTGCCAACGCATTTTTTAAGTTATGTTCGCCCGGAACATTTATTGTAACTTCACCTAATTCAACGTTATCTTCGAAGATTATTGCTCTTACTTGCCGATTTTCGTAAATAATCCTTTCCGCTCTAACATCACAATTCCTCGAAAATCCATAAGTTCTAATCTTTTTATTCACTTTTGCATATATTGATTTCACCCCGGGGTCGTCAATCCCAAGAGCAATAAACCCATAGAACGGAACTTTATTCGCAAATTGCGCAAAAGTCTCCGTTAAATCATTCATATCTTTGTAAATATCAAGATGTTCTGCTTCAATATTATTGACTACTGCAATCGTCGGAAAAAGTTGCAGAAATGAACGGTCAAATTCATCTGCCTCGACAACTGTCCATTCTCCTTTGCCCAATCTTGCGTTCGTCCCTCCAAAATCACGTAGCCTTCCGCCCACAATTACAGTTGGGTCCAGTCCCGCCTTTATTAGAATAAGCCCAATCATAGATGTAGTGGTTGTTTTGCCGTGTGTTCCCGAAATAGCAATATTATACTTTAATCTCGAAACTTCTGCAAGCATTTCTGCACGCCTTAATAGAGGAATGTTTTTTTGCGAAGCCGCAATTGTCTCCGGATTCTCATTTGGATTAACCGCACTCGAATAAACAACAACCTCAGCTCCCTCGATATTCTTCTCGTTATGCCCAATGTATATTTTGATACCTAACTTCTCCAAATAATCTGTGTTCTCTGATTTTGCTATATCCGAACCGCTTACATCAAACCCTTCATTTAATAATATCTCAGCAATTCCGCTCATTCCAATTCCACCAATTCCTACAAAGTGCAACCGTTTGACTGTTGAAAACATTTTTTCTCCTTTATTTAATTCAATTCTACAATTTTATGAAAAAATTAGTAATTTTATCGAACTTATTTGTTGTTTTATGAGAGAAAAAAATGGTTCGAGAAATTTTTGCTCCAAAAAGTATTGCAATCATTGGTGCTTCAAACGATATTAGTAAGCCCGGCGGTAGAATTTTAAAAAATATTATCGATGGCAAATTCACGGGCTCCCTCTATGCTGTCAACCCGAAAGAAGAACAGGTTCAGAACTTGAAATGCTACAAATCTGCCGAAGAACTGCCCGAGGTTGAACTTGCAATTTTGGCTATTGCTGCAAAGTTTTGTCCCGATACTGTCCGAATTCTTGCTGAAAAGAAAAAAACAAAAGGGTTTATTATTCTTTCCGCTGGTTTTAGTGAAGTTGGCGACGAAGGTAAAAAACTTGAACAAGAAATTGTTGAAATTATCAACCAGCACGGCGGAACACTCATCGGTCCTAACTGTATAGGAGTTCTGACGCCTACATATCAAGGTGTTTTTGCCGGTCCACTCCCTAAACTTGAACCACAAGGTGTAGACTTCGTCTCCGGGTCAGGTGCCACTGCCTGCTTTATTCTTGAACTTGCAATACCAAGAGGCTTAACTTTTGCAAGTGTTTATTCAGTCGGTAATAGTGCTCAAACAGGTGTTGAAGACGTCCTACGCCAATGGGACAATACTTTCGACCCCGCGACAAGTTCGAAAGTCAAAATTATGTATCTCGAAAAAATCAATAATCCCGAGCTCTTTTTGAAACATTCGCGTTCGCTTATTGAGAAAGGTTGCCGAATTGCTGCAATCAAAGCTGGGACTACCGAAGCTGGCTCTCGTGCGGTTTCCTCTCATACCGGTGCTCTTGCGGGCTCTGATTTGCCTGTCGATGCTTTGTTCCGCAAAGCTGGAATTATCCGCTGTCACAGCCGAAGCGAACTTGTTGATGTCGCTATTGCACTCCAACAAAAGCCTCTTTTAGGCAACCGAATTGCTGTAATTACTCACGCCGGTGGTCCCGGTGTTATGCTTACCGATACCCTCGACAAAAATAATATGCAAGTGCCTCATATTACCGGCGATAAAGCCAATGAACTAATGTCAAATCTTTTCCCCGGCTCCTCTGTGGCAAATCCAATTGATTTCCTTGCTACTGGAACTGCTCAGCAACTCGGCATAATACTCGACTATTGCGACAATCATTTTGATAATATTGATGCTTCTGTTGTTATTTTTGGCACAACCGGTATGTTCGATTCATTTCCCGTTTATGAAGTGCTTCACGAAAAAATTCGCTCTTGCAAAAAGCCAATTTTCCCTGTTCTTCCATCTGTTGTGTTAGCCAAAGAAGCCGCTGATAAATTCATTGAAAAAGGGAATTGCATTTTTGTTGACGAAGTTTCTGCCGGCAACGCTCTGGCTAAAATCTATCATACTCCGAAACCTATTTCAGCTAAATATTTCTCAGATATCGACAAAAATACAATTCGCAGCATTATCGATAATTCTGAAAATGGTTATCTCGAACCCGAAAAAGTAACAAAAATATTAGACGCCATCGGAATAGCTCATCCTCTGGAATTCTCTTCAAGCAATTTGCCCGATATTATTGAATTTGCAAACCGTATCGGTTATCCACTCGTCGCAAAGGTTGTCGGACCAGTTCATAAATCAGACGTTGGTGGCGTTATCGTTGGTATTCAAAACGAAAATGAATTGACCGCTGCATTCGAAAAATTAATGAGAATTGACCAAGCTAAAGCTGTTCTAATCCAACAAATGGCATCGGGAACCGAAATTTTTATCGGTGCAAAGAAAGAAGATAAATTTGGGCACCTCGTTCTCTGCGGTATCGGTGGAATTTTTATAGAGGTTCTTAAAGACTTTTCTTATGCTTTAACACCAATTTCTGAGCAAGAAGCTTTCTCTATGATACGCTCGCTTCGTTCCTACAAGCTAATTCAGGGCGTTCGTGGAAAAGAAGGTGTAAACGAACAAATTTTCGCTGACTACATTCAGCGTGTTTCTGCATTGCTGCAAGTAGCACCCGAAATATCAGAAATGGATATAAATCCGCTGCTTGGTTCTCAAAAAGCACTTATTGCTGTTGATGCAAGAATTAAAATTGAGAAATAAGAGCTGTAATAAAAGGGAATTATCATAAGATATCATAGTTTTCTTTTATGAGTGATAATTTTAATCCCGACTGAATTTTTAGTATTGTTCTTCAACTCTTTTCAACTACTTATCCATAATTAATGAAAAACCTTCGGAAGGTTCCCGACCTTCCGAAGGTTACAAAACGTGAACTTTTAGTAAGTTTTTTCTTTATTTTTGTTCCTTCTGCTTATTTATTTACGATAATCTTATCTGTATAGACACGGTCGCCAATTCTGAGCTTTAATATGTATTGACCATTTGATAAATTCGAAGTATTAATTCTTTCATTGAAGTAACCATTGTGCAATAAACCTAATTCAACTGAATTGAGCAGTTTTCCATCAATTGTATATAATTCATAAGAGATTGATTTTTCGTTCTTTACTGCAAATTTGACAATAGCAAATTCATTAGCTGGATTTGGATAAACCGCAATAATTCCAGAACCATCATTTTCATAAGGAACATCAAGAACGGTTTTCTTCACAGCCCAGGCAGATTGATAAACTCGCTTGGAACTGACGTCCTGAACCCATACCACAACAGCCAAATCTTCATATTCTTCTACAGTCGAATTAGCAGTGAATTCATAAGTATAGTATAATTTTTGAGTAGCATCTTTGTTAAGTTGAGTTACAACGGTTCCGTTTGCATTTGGCAACATCTTTTTCATTACATAATGGAATTCAGTTTCTCCGTTTGTTGATTTGTTATTATAAGTTGTCATTTCAACAACTGCAATATGAGCAACGATATTCGACCCAACAAATGATTGCAAAGGTTTAATATCTGCTTCCACTGTAACTGTTCTTCCATCTACTTTATATTCTGGGTTAATAATTTCAAAAAATCCAGGTTGCTCAATTAAATTGTTCATTCCCACCGCTGATAAGTTTTCCTGTGTAAATGAATATGGTTCTCCATTTGCAAATGCAGAAGGCACACCGTTTACTCCATAATATGTGCGGCGGACACCACCCTCAGCCGTGTAGTATGGGTCGCCATTCCCAGGCCAATTCATCTGATATTTCACAATTGCTACTTTATCTTCAAATTGTGCAAGTAATGGATTTAAATACTTATTCACACTTGCGCAAGGTCCACAAGTGGAACTTGTAAATTCTTCAAATAATGGGAATATATTGCTGGCTATTGTATTATTCCATACATACACCTCGATTGAAGTTGTATCATTCAGCGGATTAACATCATTTTCGCTATTTCCATTAATATTTGATACCCATAATTTTATTGTTCTGTAACCTAATTTTGTAGGAACCCAATTGAAAGGAAGAACAAATCTTTGATATGAGTAGTATGGTATTGATTTATCCAGATTCATTGTTACAGAAACGACTTCTTCGCCATCAGGCTGGAAATTAGCAACAAATGAATATACACTATCTACCCCCATTGAACCTACATAAAATGGTATAGAAATACCACTTTCAGAAACTTTAATGTATTTCTTCAAGTCAATCAGCAATGCAGAAAGGTCGTATGAGAAAGGTTGCCATACAATAATATCACCAATACCTAAAAGAAATCTATCATTAGAGTTATTGCGAAAAGCAATGTAGATATCTTGATTTTGATATCCCAATTTGGATAAATTCACAAAACGTCTGTTTAATGAGCCATTAGGCTCTGCTTGAATTGAAAATATCTTTGCTGTAAAACTTGAAATCTCATCATCAGTTGTCGAAACATACACTTCATAACCATCTGGATAAGAAGTGTTAAAAGCAATAGCACTCCATTCGAGATACGCATTTTCCCCAATTGTGATTTTTGGCGAAATCAACCAATCATCTGCTCTTCCCGCTGGGTCATAATACGAAGTGCTTAATGCCATATAATCGTCTGGATTGCTCGATACTTTCCCCACAACCCACGACATTTTATTATCTGGTAATGTTATGCCAATGCTACTTAACACTTGACGCATTTCAGAATGAACGGTTTTCCCGTCAACATCAACTGTTTTCCAGCTGCCTATCCCATTTGAGAAATCTTCCTGGAAGAAAATTGTCTGTTCAGCTTTGGAAATGCAAAGAGTTCCAATTGAAAATAAAGCAAAAATTGCAATTAAGTTTTTGAAAAATTTCATAAAACACCTTTTATAATGAGTGATTGAAACTTAGATTGTTAAAATTAGTTAAAAAATGTTAAGAAAAAAAATATTTTTGATGAGTAATGCTTATGCCAATAGAATTTTCAGTTTATTATTTCCTGTTTCTGAAAAATAACAATAGGCTTGTCTCAAAAATAATAGTTTAAACCTTCGGAAGGTTTTATCCCCTCCGAAGGTTATATTATTGTGTTTTTAAGTCAATTCCAAGCTCATAAAACGGGAAATATTCAGCCAGCCCGACTAATTCAACATTCTTTTATTTTATCTCAAAGTTTTGTGGCATTGCCATCAGAACTTTCTCATTTTTCGACATTTCTATCAATTGATAGTTGTAAATTAATTCTTTTCTTAGCTGGTCTGGAATAATTGTCCACATCGATATTAAATCTTGATATGAAATTTTTAATTCACGAGATAGCGACTTTAAATTTACTGTTTGGTCTTCTTGCTTTTCAATACCAAATAATTTTAGTATGGACGAGAGCTCATCCTGAGGGCGTGGATATATGTCCAGCAATACTCTTTTATTTGCGTCAACACCTATTCTTTTTTTCACAAAATCAAGAGCTTCGAGCAAACCACCTTCTACATCTACAAGTCCTTTCGCGAGGGCGTCTTTTCCGCTCCATACTCTTCCTTTGGCTAAACTACGCATTTCATCGAATGTTTTGCCACGTCTCTCTGCTGCTTTCGAAACAAACCTGTTATAAACATTTCTCGATAGATTTTCTAATTGCACTTTATCCTGGTTGCTCATTGGTAATAATGGGGATAGAAAATTCGATGCTGGCGATGTTGAAATTGTATCAACTGAAATATCCAGTTTTCCAACAAGTTTATTAAAGTTCGTTAGCAGGAATATCACTCCAACCGAACCTGTAATGGTTTGAGGTTGAGCAAAGATTGTGTCGCAAGCCATTGCTAAATAATACCCACCCGATGCAGCAACATTCCCCATAGAAGCATACACTGGCTTGACCTTTCTTGTCTTTATGATTTCATTATAAATTTCATCAGATGCAATAACCGAACCGCCAGGACTGTCAATTCTTATTATTATTGCTTTTACTTTCTTGTTCTCACGTGCCTTTTTCAAATATTTCACAAATTCACTCGAACGCACACTTGCTTCATTGCTCCATCCTTCTTCTGGCTGATGATTAATTGCTCCTACTGCATATATTATTGCAATTTGCTTGTTTATATCTGCCATTTTCTCTTTCGGGACATCCTCTTCACTTGCAGCATATCTATTAATACTTATTAAATTAATTTTCTTGTCATCGCTCTTTTCTCCAAACACTTTTTTCTTGATAATGTTTTTTACATCTTCTTCGAATGCTATTTCATCAATAAACCCATATTTCTGCAACTCATCAGCCGCATAAAGTCCATTTCTCAATGCTTCCAACACTTTTTCTTTACTAATTTTCCTGTACTTTACTACCTCGTTTACAAAATTATCATTAATCTGGTCAAGCAGCACTCTTAATTGATAGCGTGCAGAATCGCTAAATTTTGTCCGACTTAAGTTCTCACCCGCAGACTTGAAATCTTCGTATTGCTGAACATACACATCTACTCCAATTTTATCCAGTGCATTCTTGAAAAACAGCGATGTCGCACCAAAGCCGTTCATTTCAAGCAAACCTTCCTTCATCATAAATATTTTGTCCGAAGGCAAGGCGTTATAGTAATTTCTTTCTGTTCCTGTTTCTATATATGAATAGATAAATTTACCACTTGATTTGAATTCTTCCAGGATTTTCTGAAATTCTTCTGCTTTTGCACCTGATAACCCACTTTCACCTTTGACTATATACAATATCCCTTTAATCTTTGGGTCGTATTTCGCTCTTCGAACCGACGTAAGAAGTTCAATAAAGTCAACTTGTTGCTTGATGCCTGAAAACAAGGAAAATGGATTGCTCGGCGAATATTCGGGATTGTTATTCAGCCGAAGTACAAGCACACTGTTTTCTTTGACCTCCACCTGCTCTTTTTCAAATGCTGAACCAATCACACCAATAATTGTGGCAAAAATTCCAAAACCTATTACCAGTATTATTCCAATTACAAGTAGTGCTATCCACCAATTAGAACGACGCTTTTGCCGACCATAGTATGGTGGATATGGATAATTCCCCTGATTTGGTAATTGTGTTTGAGACATAAATACTCCAAAAATGTTAATCTGTTTTTTCTTTAATACGTTAAATTATGAAATTTGTTTCTAATAGAATTAATTTTTAAGATGCTATTTCTAAATTCATTAATTTTGTATTTATTTATAATTGTCTCGGTGAAAAAATGCAAATTGGAATTATTGGATTGCCCTATTCAGGAAAAACCACCCTATTTCAAACTATTACACAAACTCAAATTGATAATTCTTCTTTCCGCAAAGAAACTAATCAAGCAATTGTTAAAGTGCCCGATAGCCGTCTCGACAAACTTACTTCCATTTTCAACCCAAAGAAAAAAGTAAATGCTACAATTGAATTTGTCGACCTTGTCGGTGTGCAGAAAACCGATAAAGCAAGCTCTATGTTCAATAGCCAGTTTATCTCAAAAGTTCGGACAAATGATGCTTTTCTGCACGTTGTGCGTGCCTTCGACGACCCTGCTGTGCCTCATCCAAACCTAACCATTGACGTCGAGCGTGATATTCGCTTGCTCGAAGATGAATTTTTCCTGAACGATATGGCATTTCTTGAATCCAGATTTGAAAAACTCGAAAAAGATATGATGAAACAAAAAAATAAAGATGAAGTGAAAAAAGAACTCGAAACAATGAAAAAATGGCACTACACTTTGGAAAGCGGCTTGCCTCTAAGAGAAATGGAACTTACCGATGATGATATAAAATTTATTAAAAACTACCAGCCTCTTACTGCCAAACCTCTTATGATTGCAGTCAATTTTTCCGAAAATGAAATCAAAAACTCCGACAGCATTATTTCGAAACTTCGCAATACATTCAAAGGTAATAAAATTCGCATTGAACCATTTTTTGCAAAGATTGAGCTTGAGCTGTCCTCACTATCCGCCGAAGAAAGAGCAATCTTTATGGAAGAATACGGTCTTACCGAATCCCCATTAGAAAAAATGATACGTAACGCTTACGAACTGCTCGGACTGCAAAGCTTCTTCACAGTTGGCGAGGACGAATGCCGTGCCTGGACTATCAAAAAAGGCTATACTGCACAGGAAGCTGCCGGCGTTATTCACACCGATTTCTACAATAAGTTTATTCGTGCCGAAGTTGTTAGCTACGAGGACTTTATTCGCGAAGGTTCCTTCGCTAAATGTAAGGAAAAAGGCTTATTCCGCCTCGAAGGAAAAGAGTATATTGTTCAGGACGGCGATATTATTAACGTCAGACACGGTTAGCAATTTATTTTATACACAAATCCAGCAAAACGATTGTATTAGTCAATTAATTATCTTGTTTTCTATAAAAGAAAAACCTTCGGAAGTTTTCTTTCCCTCCGAAGGTTTTTAAAATTAAATACTTTGCCAATTATTAAATATCAATATGCACATTCCAGCCGTGAACATCTTCCAGCTCGCCGTATTGAATGCCTGTTATTGTGTCGTACATCTTTTGAGCTATCGGACCAATTTCCATATTATTGATTATCATTGATTTATCATTGTACTGAATAAGCCCAACAGGTGAAATTACAGCTGCTGTGCCTGTCCCAAATACTTCTTGCAACTTTCCGGTTTCGTATGCTTCGATTAATTCGTCAATTGTAATCTGGCGTTCCGACACTTTCATTCCCCATTCGCGTGCAAGAGTAAGCACACTATCGCGAGTTACACCTGCTAAAATTGTCCCTTGCTCTAACGATGGAGTTATTAATTCATCGTTAATTACAAACATAATGTTCATCGCTCCAACTTCATCAATAAAATGACGTGTAACTCCATCAAGCCACAATACTTGCGAAAATCCATTCTTCTTTGCAAGTGTCCCCGCCAATAACGATGCTGCATAATTCGCTGCTGTCTTTGCTGAACCTAACCCACCGCGAACAGCACGCACATATTCGCTCGATACAAGTATTTTAACTGGATTTAGCCCTTCTGGATAATAAGATGCAACCGGCGATGTCATAATAATTAAACGATATGTAGATGATGCGTGTACCCCTAAAAAATTCCCTGTACCAAATGCAACTGGTCTTATGTATAACGATTGACCACGTTTTTTCGGAACCCAATTAATGTCAATTCTTACAAGCTCTTTTATTGCTTCGACAAATGTCTTTTCATCAAATGGCGGAATGCAAACTCTTGAACCCGAATGATTTAATCGCGCAGCATTTTTGTCAGGACGAAAGATATTAATCCCACCTTTTACGTCGCGAAATGCTTTCAAACCCTCGAAAATTGACTGACCATAATGCAAGGTGCACATAGTTGGTTCTATCGGCATCGGTCCATAAGGAATTATCTTTCCCTCGTCCCATTTACCATTTTCATAGTCCGAAACAAAAATATGGTCAGAAAAAAATACTCCAAATCCTAAATTATCCCAGTCTACATTGTTAATTCTTGTCGTTGTTGCTTTCTCAATCTTGAAATTTCCCATATCAAACCTCAATAAAATCAATAATTAAAATTTATATGTTGTGTTTATATCTCTTGGTATGTTTTTCAATCTTTCAACTGTGGAACGAATTTCATCATTCACTTTCCCGTATTTTTCAATTATCTCGCCTGCTTTATTGTAATCACCTTGTGCCTGTGTTGTCAAAATCAAATTTGCAAGGCTTGCTACACCATCGAAGAACTTTTTCTCATCGTAGCTGAACGTCCCATCTTGATTTCTGATAATAGCACCTTTCTCTCGTAAATAATTGAGCTGGATTAAATTAGCTTGTCCGTGAGCCGAGTTTGTCCCGAAACGCAACGAACGATACAAACCTGCAATATAAGTTACTATCGCTTTCTTGATATACTCTTCGTCTAACTTGCCGAGTTTGAGCAATGTTTGGTGATTAAACATACTCAAAATATCTGCTTTTGTTTCTTCTATGGCTGAATATCTCTCCTTCAATGCTTTACGCACAGTTAAATCTTTGCTGCCGTATACATATCCACGACCCAATGTGTGAGAAACCTCGTGCAAAGTAACAAAACTTGTAAATGCTTTGCTATCAACATACCCGCGAAGTTCAGGTGCAATGATTTCGTTTGCTATTGGAACAACTATTGTCTTGAATTTAGCTTCCATCATATTCTTGAACATAGACTTTTTGCCGCCTTTTGTCTCGTGAACTCTTGGGTCGTTCGGCAATGCTGCTGCAATAGTTTTTGTCCCTTTCTGGCAATCCCCGCCAAAATAAACAACATTTACAATCTGCAAGATTTCCTTTTCAGTTTTTACTGGTTCAATATATTTTTTGTCGTAAGGTAAGTTATTCTGAAAGTCAGGAATATGCTTCTGGAACATTTCCAGCTCTTTCGAGGCTTCTATGTCTTTTACCATTACAACAGCTTCATAAGCAGTCTTGTAATTATAAAGAGCATCTGAATAATTTTCAATCGGACCGATAATAACGTCTATATTGCTATTCTCGATATCCATCCACGCCATATCGCTTTCATAATAATCGTCTGTGCGAGTAGCTTTTGCCCGTAAAATAAGATAATTCTTCAAAGTTGGGTTGTCTGCTAATTCAGCCGCTTCTTCAAGTAGCTTTGCCAATTTTTCTGTCTCAGGATAATATTGGTGGTATGGAATTGCCTTTAATCCACCATTTTCTCTTACAATTACACTATATTGGCTTTCAAAAGCTTCCTTATCTTTTGGATTATTCTTAATATGGTTCTCAAATTCCTCTTTTGTTATGTCTTCGGGATAAAAACCGCCACCAGGTGGTCTTTTCTCGGGTCCAACGCCCACAAATCGTACATTTTCATTCAACACATCGTATGGTCCATAATTGATATTTACATATTCAAGAAAAATCTTTGCTTCTTCTGTGTTAAGTTTGATTAGCGAATCTCTCACTGCAATTGCATCGTGCGAAGACTGTTTCCAGAATATTGCATCACATAATTTTCCTGCCTCGATTAACTTTTCGAGCAATGCTCGCTCTCTTTGCGACAAATGAGAAACATCTGCTGTTATCTCAATTTTTGCAAACTGTTCACTCAATTGCTTTATCTTTTTTGCTTGCTCGGATAATTCGGGCTGGCTTTCCATCTTTTTCTCGCACGAAGTGATTAAAATGGTTATTATAACTAACAAAAAACTTTTTAAATATTTCATTTTTCATCTACAAATAATTCAAAATTTTACTGAAAAATTATTCAAAGTTAAAAAAATTTTATTATTTTACAAATTGAATTTGTCAAATCAATCGAGTTTGGCAAGATGAATCCAATCTGCGTTCTTCTTGTTGATGACGACGAAGATAGCCGTGAAGTGATGAAAGATTTCCTGAAAGGAATTATGCAGTTCGAAGTCGAGGCTTTCCCAAATGGGGAAGAGGCTTTTCGTGCTTTCAACCAGGGTAATTTCGATTTAGTCCTTGCCGATATTAAAATGCCTAAAATGAACGGAATTGAACTGCTGAAAAATGTTCGTCAGTCCGAAAAAGGAAAAAAATGCCCTTTCATTCTAATGACTGCTTTTGCCGATGTAAAAACTGCTATCGACGCACTTAAATTTCACGCAACTGATTACTTAATTAAACCCGTTGATATTTCTCAATTAAACGAAATAATCCGCAAGCTCTTCGACAAAAATATTCAAAATCACTCAGAAATAATTGAAGATAACCATAAACAAATCGGCAATTTCATTTACGTCCCCAAAATTGGGAAAATTGGCGTTTTCTCTGATAGTTTCAGGCAAGCAATCAAATTTGCGAACATCTACAACGAAGATAGAACCGTTAATGTGCTTATCGAAGGTGAAAGCGGAACGGGTAAGGAAATTATCGCAAATCTTATTCACGGAATAGACAATACCAAGCCATTTGTTACAATAAATTGTTCCGCAATTTCCCCAAATCTATTCGAGAGCGAACTTTTTGGATACGTAGGCGGTGCGTTCACAGGTGCCCGGTCCTCTGGACTTGCCGGCAAGTTCGAATTAGCTAACGGCGGCACTCTATTCCTTGACGAAATTGGCGAAATGCCAATCGATATGCAACCAAAGCTTCTTCGTGCTATTCAGGAACGTGAAATTTATCGTATTGGCGGGCAAAAACCCATCAATATTGACGTTCGTATTATTTGTGCTACAAACCGTAATTTAGATGAATTCGTAAGTCAAGGAAAATTCCGGGCTGACCTTTACCATAGAATTAAAGTCGGCTATATTCAACTCAAACCACTAAATCAGCAAAAAGAAGCTATCATTCCTCTTGCTAAAATGTTTTTAGAAGAATATTCACTCAAAAGAGGTAAGCAATTCCAGAAAATTTCCCCCGCTGCCGTTGATTTACTGCTAAACTACGAGTGGAAAGGAAATGTTCGCGAACTTGCAAATGCTATCGATAGGGCTGTCCTTCACCATAACGATACTGAACTCACGGCACGTCATCTAAGCTTTCTTGATGAAAACTACAATCCCGATTCTTCCTTTGTGCTTACTCCGACAGCTGATTTCCAGCTTCCGGAACAAGGGCTCAATCTTGAAGAACTCGAACGTGAAATTGTCCGCCGCACTCTCAAAAAATTCAGAGGCAACAAAACAAAAACTGCTGAATTTTTGGGGCTTACTCGAAGTGCTTTAAGAAGCAGAAT
>JAKIZO010000006.1:38197-41107 GCA_022707965.1 Bacteroidota bacterium | reverse complement strand
CAACATTTTAACTCGATAGTTAAATAAAAACGTTACTTGTGCGTTAAAACACTTGCAAAAAACATACTTTTTCAAAGAGTTTTGGGGATAAATGTGAAAAAAAATGAAATTTCAGAAAGTCAATTAGTTAATAAGGTTACAGAAATTATCAAACAAAAGAAAGGCAAAATTAATCCCTACGAAATTGCTTTAGAAACTGGTTATTCAATTGATGATATTAATGATGCCCTCAAACGTTTGCTCGAAATCTACGATTCCAAAATTCAGGCTGATTTGAAAACAGGTTCTGTCGAATTCGTTTTTTCGTACCCTCTTATCAAACGTGGGAAAAAAACTTTCAAAGAAATTTTAGCCGTTGTTGCTGATAAATCTTACCAAATTTTCAAGAAAATCTATAAAATTTCTATTGGCGTTATTCTGATTGTCTATACAATCATTTTTGCTTTGCTTGTCCTGGCTGCAATGGTAGCTGCTTCCTCTGGCGACCGAGATAACCGACGTAGCAACGTCAATCTTGGCTTCATTGTTGATATCATTTATGCTATTATTCGCGGTATGCAGATTTCTTACATCACTCGCGAAATGTCAGACTATTACCAGGATAGCTCAGGATTATATTATCGAAGTCAGCGAAAAGAACCTAAAAAATCTTTCATTAATTCAGTCTACGACTTCGTTTTCGGTCCTGAACGTGTTAAAGCGGACGATTTAGCCGATGCTCGCGAGGTGATGGCATATTTGCAAAAAGTGTCCAATGGCAGGCTTACTGCCGGCGCTATTTCGCTCCTGTCAGGTGTTCCTATGGATGTGGCTGAAAGCAAATTAGCTGAATACGTCGGAAAATTCAAAGGTGATTTATTCATCAATAGCGACGGTTCGGTCTATGCTGAATTCCCCAACCTTCAAAAAGTTAGCAAAGAACTGCTCGAAGGTAAAATCATCTATTATTTTGATGAAATCGAAGAACCCTACGTCCTCAATGGCAATACAACAGGGAAAAATATCGCTATATTCTTTATGAACTTATTTAATTTATTTGTTTCTTTTGCTGTGTTGAACGCACCGATTGATAGTCTTGGTATTCTTGTATTCTTAGGTGTATTCCCGTTTGTTTTCTCACTTCTGTTTTTCTTAATACCACTAATTAGAATTCCAGTTAATTACGTTTTAAATAAAAAACGTGATAAAAATATTGTTCGTAAGAAATTATTCCGTGCTATTCTTAAAATCAACAAGCCTGCGACTGAAAATGAAATTTTAAACGAAGCTCGTCTCGAAAAAAATGAAGTAGATATTGCCAAAAACATATTAAACGAAATGCTCATAGACTATCGTGGCGAAATCGAAATGAACGAAAATGGTGTCGTTTTATATAAATTTGACAAACTTCTTAAAGATATTAGTTTAGTTTTGAATAAAAATTAAAAATATATTTTGAATATTTATTTTTTTAATTAAATTAGTGTTAATTCTGTTCATTGTTTATATCTTCAAAATAGGAACTTCTTATGAGATTAATTTTTTTAGGACCTCCCGGTTCTGGAAAAGGAACGCAATCACAAAATATTTGCAAAGACTACGGAATTAAGCAAATTTCCACAGGCGATATTTTGCGAAAAAATGTCAAAGACCAAACTGAACTTGGCAAAATCGCCGCTGAATATATGAACAAAGGCGAGCTTGTCCCTGATAAAATTATGATAGATATTATTGCCAGCGAACTGAAAAAACCTGATTATTTAAAAGGCTTTTTGCTTGATGGTTTCCCAAGAACTATTCCCCAAGCCGAAGCTCTTGATGGTATGATGTCGAAAATGGGGCTTAAACTCAATTGCGTGCTTGTCCTCGAAGTGCCCCACGAAGAAATTATTCAGAGAATTAGCCTTCGCCGTGTTGACAAAAAAACAGGTAAAATCTACCACCTTTTGTTCAATCCACCCTTACCTGAAGACAATGTCGAGCTCTACCAACGTGAAGACGACAAAGAAGAAACTATCCGCAGAAGACTTATGGTTTACGAGTCGCAAACCAAGCCTCTAATAAAATATTATTCATCGATGGGTTTGGCATTTAAAATCAATGGCGTCGGCGATTTCAAAGAAGTATACGAACGCATAGTCAAAGTGCTCGACAGCAGATTAGAAGTATAGTTTTTAGTGTTATATTTCTAGACAAGAATTGGAATTGGCTAAGTCAATTCCAATTCTATTTTATTACATATTTGATGAATATCTTCCAATCTCATATTAACAATTTTGGGAAAGCCAATATCTTTCAGCAAAATATAATCTATTGTGTTTTTCCTTCTTTTCTTATCTAAGCTAATTCCACAAGCTAATTTGCATATATCCATTCCCTGCTTGAAATACAAATATTTTGTGAGTGTCGAGTAAATTCTATTATATACTTCCTCGCTCAACTCTTTCATCTCAATAGATATTTTCATTGCTATTAGCATTCCCAGGATTACTGCTTGCCCGTGCGGCAGCTTGTATTGCCGCTCTATTACGTGCCCGAATGTATGTCCAAAATTCAGGAGATGGCGCACTCCTCTATCTTCCTCATCACGAATTACTATTTCTGATTTTTTTCGCAAAGATTCAAACATTATATCATAATTAATGTTTCTTCTATCATTTAAGTCTGTTTTTTCCAGCACTTCAAAAAATTTCTCATCAGCAATTATAGCAATTTTGATAAGTTCCCCAATCCCCGAAGAATAATCTTTGTCGCTTAATGTATCCAGAAAACTTGTGTCTATCACAACAAATTCAGGGTGCTTGAATGTCCCAACTAAATTCTTAATCTCATCAAAATTTATAGCTGTTTTTCCTCCAATGCTGGCATCTACCATCGAAAGTAACGTAGTTGGCACAAACGAGTGCCTCAGACCTCTCATATACACACTTG
>JAKIZO010000006.1:34595-38187 GCA_022707965.1 Bacteroidota bacterium | reverse complement strand
CGTCAAATCACAAACAGACCCGCCACCAATACCAATTAAAGCCGTGTCTCTATCTGCTTTATATTCCAATAATTTATTAATTGTGCTTACAACTGTTTCTAAATTTTTGCACCTCTCACCTTCGGGCACGACAATCGTTGGGCATTGTTCAAATTTGCTTCTATATAGTGAATGCACCCGTTCGTCTGTAAGCAAAATAACATTTGTATTCGGATAAATTTGAGCAACATCCTCGAATGTCTCAAAAAAAATAGTGGATTTCTGACTTTTAAAGTATATCTCAATTAAGCGTTTCATCAATTATCACCTTTAAATCTCTGGGAAATATTGCTTGAAAACCATCAATCAATGCTTCATCGGGATTATAATGAGTTTCCACCATAAGCCCATCTGCTCCCGCAGCAAGTGCCGCCCTTGCAATTGGAATAACATATCTCGAAACGCCCGTCGAATGCGATGGGTCGAAAATTACCGGCATATCTGTTCGTTCTTTCAAATCCATAATTGTCCCGATATCGGGTGTAAACCTTAGCTTCGAATCAATCTGCTCGAATGTCCTTATACCACGCAAACACAATATTACGTTAGGATTACCTTCCTGCCTTATATATTCAGCTGCATTGACAAATTCTTCAATTGTAGCAGCAAATCCTCTCTTTAATATTACAGGTTTGCCGTCTTGTGCCGATAACCTTCCTACTTGCTTTAAGAAACCGTAACTTGACATACTTCTGCTGCCAATTTGAATGATATCAATTTTCTCGTAATTTCGTTCCAGCTGCTCAATGTCTAATATTTCGGTAACAGTATACATCTGATATTTGCAAGCAGCATCAAGCAAATAGTCCAGTCCTTCGTCGCCAAGTCCTTGAAAACTATTGGGGCGTGTGCGTGGCTTAAATGCACCGCCTCGCAGCAATTTTACTCCAATCCCCGACAGTTCCTCTGCAATTCTAAATATTTGCTCTTGCGATTCTACTACGCAAGGTCCTGCTATAATAATTGGTCTTAGTTTTAATAATTCTATTGCTGTTAAATTCTGATGTTCTTTTTTGAAACTTTCTTTGGAAATTGAAAAAATAGTTTTGTATAATCTTTCAATTGTATATTTCGAGATTTCGTCCCCGAATTCATTGAATAATTTTTCAATAATTTCCCTTTCTCTTTTGAAATCATCGGCGTTTAGTTGGTTGCTAATCTTTAATGATAATATCTCTTTGGCTATTTGCAGCCTTTCGGCAAAAATCTTCACCAGTTTCGTATCTAATTCATCAATTTTTGTTCGTAATTCGTTTATCTTATCCATACTTTTCAACTAAATATTAAAAAATGATAAACGAACAAAGCAAAAAAATATGATTTTCATTAAAAAAGATGATGAAACAATGCGGAAATTCTCTCGATAGGTTCTAATTTTACAGAAAACTTTTTCAAAATCTTACTTGCGTTTCCCGTTGGAAAAAATACTCTTTCAAAGCCAAGCTTGTCTGCTTCGGCTATTCTTTGTTCGATTGATGCAACAGAACGAACTTCTCCCGTTAGCCCGATTTCGCCAATAAACACAGTTTTTGCGTCAATTGCAATGTCCTTGAACGAACTCACCAGCGCAATTGCAACTGCCAAATCAGCAGAAGCATCGTTTAAATACACTCCACCCGCAATATTAACAAATACATCATTATGACTGAATGGAATACCCAGTCTTTTCTCCAATACAGCAAGTATCATTTGCAAGCGCCGATTATCGAAACCATTCGACACACGTTGCGGCATACCGTAATTTGTAGGTGTTACAAGCGACTGCACCTCAAGCAATATAGGGCGACTGCCCTCCATTATCGACGCAATGGTAATCCCTGAAGCAAAATCATTTCGCCCCGTAAGAAATACTTCCGACGGATTGCTTACCTCTATAAGCCCGTTCTCGCTCATTTCGAATATGCCAATTTCATTTGTAGAACCGTAACGATTCTTCAACGCTCGCAAAATCCTGTATGAATATGTTTTTTCCCCTTCGAACTGAATTACTGTATCCACAAGATGTTCCAGTATTTTCGGTCCTGCAATTGCTCCATCTTTATTTACGTGCCCAATCAGAAAAATTGCTTTGTTATGTTTTTTTGCAAGTTGCTGCAAATGTGTTGCACATTCTCTTACCTGAGTAATCGAACCAGGTGTGGCATCTATCAATTCCGAAAATACAGATTGAATGGAGTCGACAACAATTACATTTGCACCAGATATCTTAATTGCATTAACAATTGTCTCTAAATTTGTTTCAGCAAGTATGTCTAATTCTTCATAGATGTCTTTAATTCGCAGTGCCCTGTATTTAATTTGTTGCAAGGATTCTTCACCTGTTACATATAACGGATTTTGTTCCGCTATGCCGAAACACATTTGCAGCATAAGCGTGCTTTTGCCTATTCCGGGGTCTCCGCCCACAAGCACAATTGAACCGGGAACTATTCCGCCGCCCAACACCCTATCGAGTTCTTTAATTCTTGTGTGTATGCGATATTGCTTATCTGTTGATATTTCGCTTAATTTCACAACAGATGCTGAATTAATAGATTTGCCGGTGCTGCTTCTACGAGCACCGGCATCGTCTATTGTTTCATCAAATGAATTCCACGCATTACAATTAGGGCATTTGCCAAGCCATCGCGGCGATTTATAACTACACTCTCTACAAATATAAACTACTTTCTTTTTCATCAAAACTTATAATTAATCTTTGCTGTTGCTATTCGCGGAACGAAAGTCCCACCAAATATTTGATAATGCTTTTTGTTTAATAGATTGTAAACGTTTATACCAAGACTTAAATTGTTTGTTATTTCATATCCCGCATTCAAATTTAAAATTGTGTAGCTTGGCACTTTGCCTTGAAACGTCCCCGCAAGCCAATCGAATTTGTGAGAATAATATACATCCAGCGTTACATCATACGTGTTCGGTTGAACGTAGCTTAAAGATAGATTAGCTCTATGCGGTGCAGTATTCGGTAGCAATGGCTGTGAGGATTTATTTTCAACTACTTCATAACCAAAGTAACTGTAATCTATCTTAGCACTTAAATTATTACTTATTTTGTAAAATGCCGTTAATTCTACACCATATTCATCAACTTTGCCTATATTCGTGTTCGATACGACAAACGCAGGCTGACCGTTGAATATTGACAATCTTGCTCTATCTCTCTCAGAAAGCTCAGAATACACGATATTTTGCACTAATTCAGTATACTGGCTTAAACTATCTGGTAGTTGAGGTGCCCATTTTTGTATATTTGGATTGACCCCGGGAAGAAAATTCGTGATAAAATCTGTAAGTCTATTATAAAATAAGTCTACTGAAACGTAAAAATTATCCGAAATTGTATTTTTGTATCCAAATTCAAATGAAGTGATTTTCTCAACTTCGAGCTTATCGTTTCCTACTGCAAAGGCACGCGTCGGGCTTAAATTTAGGTTAATTTCTGGACGCGACCCGCTCAGTGCTGCAATGCTGTCGGCAATTATCTTTTCAATATTCTTGAAATTAACAGGTGCTTTTGTTTTAGTTGAAAAGGCTGGTGCGTCGGGTGTTA
>JAKIZO010000006.1:32982-34482 GCA_022707965.1 Bacteroidota bacterium | reverse complement strand
CGTAGTCATATCTTGCTGACCCTACAAATTTTAAATTTTCCCGTGCCTGCCATTCAATCTGGGAATACACGCCTGTGAAATCGGCATCTACATTGTTCGGTACGCTTGTCCCGTAGGTTCTGATGTATTGAAGTTGCTCAGTTACACCCCAGATAAAATGTATATTGTTTCTTAAATAAAAATTATGCTGAACATCAAACATTACATCTTTTGAATTGTCTAATAGCGGTGCGTTTGGAACAAGCAACCACATCGTGTCGGGTGTAAAGCGGCTCATATAGTGAGAATGTATATTAATTCTATCGGAATTATAGGCAAGCCTGAAATACGGTCTTTCTGTTTCTTTCACAAACGTTCTACCCAACCCAAAAACAAAGGCTTCGTTACCATTATTCGAGTAACCAAACTCTCCTGTAATCGATTTGCTGTCGTCAAAATAATAATCCAGACGTATTGCACCATAGTTCGAATATGTATTTCTGTCTTCCGGACGTAATACTCTCTTTTCCAGCGGGAGACCCGCATATTCCAGAAATCTCACCGAATCGCGCCTGTTTGCAAAATTCAACGTGTGCGAACGCCCCGCATTTACCCTAAAATATAGATTTTCAAAGCCACCTGAGTAACGCAAATCGAATTTATACGTGTTGTAGTCCCCACCTAATATAGAAATCTTGCCGCCTTGGTTGTACCGCGGTGACTGACTTTTCAAGAGCAATACTCCATTATAAGCGTTCGCTCCATATAGTGCTGCCGATGGACCCCTTACAAATTCTACGCTTTCGAATTCTTCCATCGGAAGCGAGAAAGAGTTCCATTCCAATGCCCCAAGCAATGGCATAGCCACATCGCGCCCATCTTGCAATACCAAAACTCTACGATTCAGCCCCGAATTGAAACCACGCGCATTTACTATAAAGTCATTTGCTCCATTTCGCAAAACATCTATTCCCGCATTTCCTGCTACTGAATAAGCTAACTGCCCCTGTCGGGATTTCCTTTCCAACTCTTCGCTAAATACCACCGATACTGCCGACGGTGAATACATTATCTTTTCTGCTCTTCGAGATGCTCCATATACAACTACTTCGCCCAGATTGTAATTTTTCGATAATATCTCGACATTAAGCAATATTTCCTTTTCATTGCCGACTTTTACTTTCCTTGTGATTTGGTTGCCTGTTGGCGAAGTGAATATAATTCTATATTCACCACTTTTCGGTATGTTAATTTGATAATCGCCTTGTGCGTCTGTCGATGTTTTTATTAATCCATCACTTGTTTCGATAGTAACATTTTCAATCGGTTGCTTTGTATCGAAATTTAAAACTTTGCCTTTTATCAATGTTTCAGATTTTGCAATTAATATTGATGCAAACAATATAATTATTGCGAGTAGTGCATTTTTCATTTTTCGCTCCATTAATATTAAACTAAAATCGTACAAAAATAGATTTAATATAAAATGATTGCTAATATTCAATGAATAAAACTTATATT